>NZVJ01000065.1 GCA_002701455.1 Rhodospirillaceae bacterium | reverse complement strand
TATGCCGGTGCCTCCCCCAAAACAGCCGCCGTGGATCAAGGCAACGGTGGGTTTTGAAATTTCAGTTAATCCGCGGATCGCTGTTGCTGTTGATCTAGATACATTTATATTTTCTTCGGGTGATAAACTTCCAATTTCTTTTAGCCATTTCAAATCAGCTCCGGCTTGAAAGTGTTTGCCATTTCCCTTTATTACGACAATTCTCACGTTGTCGTCCGCGGCGCATTGCCCAACAGCGTTTATCATTGCTTCAATTACTTCACCATTATAGGCATTGTTCACCGTTGGTCGGTTCAACGTAATCGTTGCAACTCCGCGAGTATCAACATTCAAAAGAACGACGGGTTCAGTCATTAGTCGTTTCCATTATTCCTTAATAAGTTAAATTACTATTCAGTAGTAAATTATGGAATGCCAAATGTAATCAATAAAATAATCAATATTTATTACTCATTGACACTATTATTCTTTTCTTTTCTGGCATAATGATCTTCAGCAGTGTAATTCTTTTTGAAAATCAATATCAAGGTGGATCATAAAATAGAAATTTTACCCAGAATTGAAGAAGTTTTAAAGGCGGAAGCCGACGCTATTAAAGCTGTTAAAATTGACGCCTCTTATGAGGCCGCGATTAACATACTTTTTAAGTCTTCAGGAAAAATTATTACTACCGGTATGGGGAAGGCCGGTTTTGTTGCCCAGAAGTTTGCAGCAATAATGAGTTCCACGGGTACATCATCAGTCTTCATACATCCGGCTGAGGCGGCGCATGGCGATCTTGGTATAATTTCTAAAAATGATTCTATCGTAGCGTTTTCGACAAGTGGAAAAACCCGCGAGGTTCTGGAATTCATACAACTGAGCCGTCATATGACGAAAGGGTCGGTTATTGGGATAACCTCTCACAGTGATTCAGGTCTTAGAGATCTATCAGATGTAATAATTGATATGGGAGTTATTCGTGAACCTTGCCCGCTTGGGATGACCCCTACTGCAAGTATGGCTGTCATGGCAGCAGTCAGCGATGCTATCGCTCTTGTACTAATGCAGAAAAAGGGAATTACCCTTGAAGAGTATGGGCTTCGTCATCACGGAGGATATCTGGGACGGCGCGCAAGAACAGATAATTTATCAGACTGAAACTATTTTAATTAAATAAAATATCTATTTTATGAGCTAAACTCTTCGCAGGCTTCACATTTATTGCTTCAAGGTTTGCGTTGCTATATGGCATTTGCTTTAATAAGCGCCTTTATATTATGGTTGTAGCTTACTGTTTAATTATTTGGTGATAGTGACTTGAAAGCAGTCATCGAAAGGCAATCACTTGGAAGGAGATCATGATGAACCTGATTCCAAACTCGCTTCATGCCCGTGATGTGCAATCAATTATTCATCCACAAACGAATTTAAAAAAACATAAAGAAATTGGCCCCATGCTGGTTACCCACGGCAAAGGTTCCAGGATTTTTGACGATAATGGTAAAGATTATATAGAGAGTGTGGCGGGGCTTTGGTGCGCGTCGCTTGGTTTCGGGGTGGAGCGTCTCGCAAGAGTAGCGTATGAGCAGATGAGTAGCCTTGGGTATTATCACTCCTATCGGCACAGGACCAACGAACCAAACATTAATCTAGCAGAAAAGCTTCTTTCAACGGCGCCTGTGCCTATGTCAAAGGTACTGTTTCAGTGCTCTGGCTCTGAAGCAAATGATACGGCGATCAAGCTTGTTTGGTACTATCACCATGCTATTGGAAAACCAGAAAAAATTAAAATAATTGGCCGTAAAATGGGGTACCATGGAAGTACTATAGCAGCGGTTAGCTTATCGGGAAAAAACGATATGCACGCAGACTTTGGACTGCCTATTGAGCGCTTCCTCCACACCGAGTTTCCACATTATTACCGAAATCATCTAGAAAATGAAACAGAGGAAGAATATGCAACGCGAATGGCAAATGCATTAGAGGAGTTGATATTAGCAGAAGGACCAGAAAATATCGGAGCGTTTTTTGCGGAACCTGTAATGGGGGCAGGAGGGGCGGTGATACCCCCGGAAACGTATTTTTTTAAAATCCAAGAAGTTTTACGACGATACGACATTCTCTTTGTTGCAGATGAGGTAATCTGCGGTTTCGGTCGCACGGGTAGGATGTGGGGATCAGAAACATTTAACTTGGTTCCTGATATGATTACTTCTGCGAAGGCGTTATCAGCCGCAATGCAGCCAATTTCTGCCCTTATGATCAATGAAAAAATATACCAAGTTATGATTGAGCAAAGCAGTAAATTAGGCGCTTTCGCTCACGGCTATACTTACGCTGGACATCCCGTTGCATCGGCTGTCGCTTTAGAAGTTTTGAAAATTTATGAAGAGATGAATTTAGTAAAACATGTCGCAGATATATCACCATATTTCCTCAAGAAATTGAATGACTTTAAGGATCATCCTCTAGTCGGAGATGTTAAGGGCATTGGTTTGATTTGTGGTATAGAATTAATGAGAGACGGGGATGCAAGGACCCCGTTTGAAAAACACTTGTCCGTACCAGAGAAATTCCAAGAAAATGCTCTCGCCCATGGCTTGATACCGCGTGTGGTTGGGGACCGGCTTGTATTTGCTCCACCCTTAATTATTACTGAAGAAGAAATAGATGAGATGGCCGCACGTTTTACTAAAGCGCTGGATGATACTTGGAGGTCTATTAATTAAATCAGATTATTTGGTTGAGACAGCGGATCAACTCATTATTGAAAATTTCGGGCACCTCAACATTTGAAAAATGTCTCTGACCTTCTATCACAATCAGTTCAGAATCAAAAATCCGAGATTGTATTTCCTCGGATTTCTGGATTGGTGTCACGGGATCGTCTCCGGCAGCGATAATTCGGGTGGGCGCTTGGATCAAATGAAGAGAGTCTCGGTAAGCTAAGTCCGCTACAGCAGAGGTTCCGCCCAAATAGCCTGTTATCGGAGTTTTTATAAAAACGTCTCGAATTCTGCAATAATCTGGATCTTCTTGGACTATAAATTCCTCATTGAACCACAGAGCCTTAGTCATTTCCCACACCGGAACCATTCCGCCATCCCTTACGACAGCTTGCCTTTCTTTAACCCAGTTTCTGTACCAAGTGTCACTCTGGGATGTCGTATTGCATAAGACAAGGGATGAAATTCTCTCTGGATATTTAATTGCTAAGCCCTGGCCAATCATACCCCCTGTTGATATGCCTACCCAGTTTACGGTTTGAATATCTAAGGCATCCATTGTTCCAATAGCATCATCAACAAATTCCTCCAAGGTGTATGGACCATCCGGTGCACTTGTCGCTCCGTGACCTCGCCAGTCGTAGCGAAGTATTTTGTATTTGTTTTTCAATACAGATATTTGCTGGTCCCAAATTTTGTGACTAGTGCCCATGGCGTGCGCCATCATAATAATGGGACCGTCTTCAAGCCCGTCCCACTGGTAAGCGACGTTGATTTTGCCAACTCTAACTTTTTTCATCTACTCTATCTTTCTGACTCTCCGTATTTAACAATCGTCTTACCGAGTGCTTTTCCAGAAAGCATATCGCGTAACGCCGTCGGTGTGTTTTCAAAGCCATGCACAATCGTCTTTATCTCTTTAATCTTAACGTCGCGACAAAGTGTCATCATCTTTTCTCGGGCAAAGGCCCATCTCTCGGGATAAGAATACCGAGAAAAACAGTGAATGCGTGCCTCTTTCGCCCATAATTGACGCATATTTACATAGTCTAGATGAGGCGTTCCGCTGTTGTTTGAGTTGGTACGGCCAACAATTAGGACCGTTGCGTACTTAGCTAAATTATCAAAGACTGTATCAGCAATTTCACCGCCGAGCGTATCAAAAAATAAATCTATGCCGCCTGGACATGCGGACGCCAATTTTTCACTAAAAAGTGGATCCTTATAATTTAAACATGCGTGAGCTCCGAGTTCATCTCGAACTATATCACACTTTTCCTTTGTGCCAGCGATACCAATTACGCGCATGCCGGCAATTACACCAAGTTGAATTGCAAATGAACCTACCGATCCAGCAGCGGATGTAACTGCTAACGTTTGCCCCGGCATGGGCCTGCCAAATAAATCCATTGCGCAATAGGCTGTCAGTCCAGGAGAACTCAGGGCAGTTAGCCATAGCGTTTCTTCAAAATCATTGCTAACAAGCTGGAGGTCTGCGGGAGATGCTGACGCGATCTCCTGCCACCCAAGTCGACCTGTGACTAGTTTTCCCGGACAAAAATCACCTGCTTCTCCACTGATAATTTGCCCAATGACGTCGCAGTCTATTAATTCCCCTATTTCGAAGGGCTTGGTGTAGTTTTTAAAGTCTTTGAGACGTTGGTTTTGCCACGGGGAGAGGGCAACACATAGGATGCGTACAAGTAGATTGCCGTCCGTCGGAGGAAATACAGGTAGCCTTTCAATACTGAAATTCTCGTTGCTTGGAAGTTCTGCTGGACGTGTTTTTAATACAAATCGGCGATTATGGCTTGGTATGTTTGTCATATCAGTTTAAAAATCTTACAAGTTTAAGTGGGTACAATTGTCTATACCCAAGGATTGAAAATGACAAGTGGCTCCATATCGCTTAACCACGTAGAGATAGCTTACGATCTATCTGGTCCGCCAGATGGAGAAACTGTCGTTTTGCTTCATTGTTTTGGTTCTAACAGAAAATACTGGGATTTTCATAAAGAAGCGTTTGTTGGTTTTAAAACTTTGGCGATTGATGTGCCCGGACACGGTCAAAGCACCCTTTATGAAGACGGATGCAGCTTAGAGTTAATAGCAGGTGATATTTTATCTCTCCTGGATGCTCTCGGGATAAAGAAGATAATCTTGGGCGGTGTTTCAATGGGTGGGATGATTTCTCAAACATTTACGTTAAAATACCCGGATCTAGTTAGTGCTTTAATGCTTATAAATACGACCTGTTTAATTAGCGAAGATATGCATCAATTATGGAAGGAGCGATCAAAGCAAGTTTTGGAAAATGGAACCAGCGCTGTTCATGAGGCCTTAATGCAGAGATGGTTCACATTAAACGCAATTAAGAATAAAATTTCCGGATATAATTATTTGTCAGAAACGTTTAAAAATTTTAGACCCGAGACTTTCAAAAAGATTAGCGAAGCTATGTGCGGCTTGGACACGGATCGTAGATTGAAAAGTATTTCTGTGCCCACGCTAATTATCGCTACACCAGATGATCCGGGAGCACCAACCTATATATCAAAGCGCATGGCAGACTTTATAAATGGTTCTGACTTGCATTGGTTGGAGCCAGCTCAACATTTGTCATCCCTTGAACATATTGATGAATTCAATGCAATCGTGACAAACTTCCTATCGAAACAAATTTAATTTTGTATGATACTTGTACTTCCTGCTAGACGTTTTTGGAAGAAACGCGCACGGAAAGGCCAAAATGGGAAAGAAAATAAGATATTATGATAAATACCTGTTTGGATGATGGCCCTGAATCATAAATTTAGACAGCAAGCATAATAATTTAATTACGGAAAGATTGGACGAAATGGATGAAATTTTATGATTGCAAGACTGCACCGTCCCCCCGACGTGTAAGAATATTTATAGCTGAGAAAAACATAGATATCGAAACTATTGAAATTGATTTGAAAAATGGAGAGCAATTAACGCCAGAGTTTAAAAAGCTAAACCCAAACTGCACTGTGCCTGTATTGGCTTTAGCCGATGGCAATAATCTTACAAGCACCGCTGGAATACGCCGCTACTTGGAGGCAAAATTTCCAGATATTCCGTTAATGGGTAGGACAGCTGAGGAGAAGGGAAGAATAGCTGACGTTCAGTGGCGAATAGAGATGGAAGGTCTGATGGCAATGTCTGAAGCGTTGAGAAATTCAACTCCGCGTATGGCTGGCCGAGCCCTAACCGGACCAGTGAATTACGAACAAATTCCTGCGCTGGCTGAAAGGGGTAAATTGAGGGTCCAGCGTTTCCTAGACGGTGTAGAGTCAATGATCGGCAGTCAAAAATATATTGCCGGGGATGAATTCTCTGTTGCAGATATTGATTTATTGGTAGTCGTTGACTTTGCAAATTGGATAAAACTAGGGCTCTCAGAAAGTGCAAAAAATAGTAAAAGGTGGTACGAAGCTGTAAGTCAGCGGCCAAGCGCCAATTTGTAAGCTTTAGTTCAGGAATTGATTTTATTAAGAGTGCTAAATTTTAACGCGGCGGATTATTGGGGACGTTGGGCAGCTGCCCAGTCATTTTGGCCCGTAGTCTGACTAACGCCAAGACGGTATCTATAGTAGGCGTCTCAACGTTAACTAACTGCGCCAGCTCAGATGTTGCTCCAATAATTGGCATTATTTCAAGTGATCTCCCTCTTTCCAAGTCTTGGAGCATTGAAGTTTTATGAGCCGCTGCTCGCTCTCGCGTTGTATTTAACCTTGCATCAATTCGATCTTCAGGATTTGCTCCCAAGGCTTTTCCAACGGCCAAAACTTCGGCCATAAGCTTTCGTAAAACCTGTTCCATAGAAGGATCGTCGAGCATGGCCCCAGTGTGGGCCACTGTTAAAGCACTTGTTGGATTATAAGCAACGTTACCCATGACTTTAATCCAAATATCTCTTCGAATACTGGGTCTGATATCACAATTAATTCCAGCAGAAACAATCATCCTTTGTAATGTTTTGCAGCGCAATGATTCTGAACCATCAGGTTCGCCAATTTGATATTGATAACTTGGACTAATAGTTTTAACCACCCCAGGTTCTATCACCTCACTGGCTACATAGGTGATACAACCTATGGCGCGTTCAGGTCCAATGGACATCCATTGTTTACCCTCTGGGTCAACTGAGGTTATCCTATGATTTTCCCATTGCCCGGGTAATTTATAAAAATACCACCATGGGATGCCATTCATCGCTGTGGCAACGGTTGTGTTTTCTCCCAACAGCGGCTGCATCTGCTCCACAACTTCGGGAGCTTGATAAGATTTTAATGACATTATTACATAATCATGGGGGCCCAGTTGAGAAGGATCGTCAGTCACCCGCGGTTTCGTAATGAAGTCCTGATCCTGTGCGATTAATCGCAACCCGTGTTGTTCGATGGCCTTAAGGTGGTCTCCACGAGCTATTAAACTGACTTCAAACCCCGCTTTGCTGAGCATTGCGCCAAGGTGTCCACCGATTGCACCAGCGCCATAGATTGCAATGCTCGTTTTTTTTTCACTGGCAGACACTTTTTTCTCCCTGCTTCAATAAAGGATCTAGACCATTAAATACTATACCAATTGATATAGCTCTAGAACCGCTTCTTTTTTTTAAATCTATTCTTGATTGTTAATGCTCTGGCAGAAAAATGGTTCTTCTTGCGCCGATGTAAATTAGTATTTATGAAAGTATGAATATCGAGTTAAATGGAAATAGAGACGCTGTTATGATGATCGTCAATATTTTACCCAAGTAAAATAAAAAAGGACGTTTTATGGAACCTTATTTTGATACTGGCCCGTATGTGCGAGAAGTCACGACGAAATCAAAAGAAGCCGAGGTTTGGTTTAACCGGGGCTTAAACTGGTGTTATGCCTTTCATCATAAAGAAGCCTTGAGATGCTTTGACAAGGTGATCGAACTAGATCCAGATTGTGCAATGGGATATTGGGGAGTAGCATACGCCACTGGNCCTTATTATAATATTCCATGGGAAAAAATGTCACCNTCGGGGCGTCCAGGTGCCATAAAAACTTGCTTTGAATACTCAAAAAAAGCTAATGAGTTGACGGTTAAGGGAGACTTAACCGAGGTTGAGGCAGCCCTGTGCAATGCACTATGTGCTCGTTTCCAATCAGCTGCAATTAGTTCCGAGGAAGAATTAACTCAGTGGGACGATGACTACGCGGATGCAATGCGAGATGTTTATAAGCATTTTGCTGATGATTATGATGTATGTGCACTTACGGCCGAGGCTTTGATAGTACGGACCCCCTGGCAGCTTTGGGACTTGCAGAACAGAATTCCCGCGGAAGGAACGGATACTGAAGAAGCCATCGGGATCGTAGAAGCGGCGCTTAAGCGGATCGAAGAAAATAACGATACACCGCATGCCGGCCTGCTGCACTTTTATATCCACATAATGGAAATGTCCCCAGAGCCGGAGCGTGCACTTATAGCCTCTGATAAACTTAGACCACTTGTCCCGGGCTCTGGTCATTTGATACACATGCCGTCGCATATATATGTACTTTGCGGCCAATACGAAAAAGTAATAGCGTCAAATGTTGAAGCTGCTGATGCAGATAAAAAATATTTGGAGGTAGATAGCGAACTCGGTATTTACTATATCTACCTTCTGCACAATATCCACTTTCAAGTTTATGGAGCAATGTTTGCNGGGCAGTATGAGCCAGCAATACGGGCAGCAGAGCAAATGCAATCTATTGTGCTTCCGGAATATCTATTAAGCGACCATGCTTTTTTGGTGAACTATCTAGAAGCCTTTAGCGGTATGAAGGCTCACGTTTTAATTAGATTTGGTAAGTGGCAAGAGATTCTCGACGAGCCGCTGCCCTCTGATCCAAAGCTTTTTTGTGTCACTTTTGCCATTTGGCAGTATGCGAAAGGAATAGCACACGCCGTAATGGGAAATATTGATGATGCATTAGCGCAACAAGAAAAGCTTAGAGTGGCCATATCCGTACTTCCCGATGAAAGAATTGTCTTTCACAATGATTCCAAGGATATTCTGCAGGTTGCGGATAAAATGTTGACCGGCGAGCTTGAATACAGGCGAGAGAACTATGACTTAGCTTTTGCCAGTCTGCGTCAAGCTGTGGAGTGTTATGACAATCTTAATTATTCAGAACCATGGTCTTGGATGATGCCGCCTCGTCATGCATTGGGGGCCCTTCTACTTGAACAAAATAAAGTGGAGGAGGCGATGTCTGTCTATAGTGCGGACTTAGGTTTAGATGACACACTGGTGCGTCCTTCACAGCATGCTGGAAACATCTGGAGTCTTCTNGGTTATGTTGAATGCTGTGAACGTTCCGGGGACACCGATCGGTTAAATTCCATAAAAGCAGAGTTGGATAAAGCTAAGGCAATAGCTGACAGTTCAATAACGGTTTCCTGTTTTTGCCGAACAAAAAACAATTGCTGCGATTAAAATAATGTTGTTTCGATATCTCTATTTAGTTTGCCTGCGAAATATAGGTTTGTTGATGCGCTGGTNATGAATCGCGTACAGNTNACAATTGTAAAAGAAAAAATGACNAAACGTGTTCAAGCGATGTCAAAAAGATAAGAAAATCTAGCTTAAAGTGGTGACCCCGACAGGATTCGAACCTGTGACCTACAGATTAGGAATCTGTCGCTCTATCCAGCTGAGCTACGGGGCCTTAACCCGATAGATACCTCAGGTTAGCTGTGGTGTGAAGGCATTCCTACTTTAAATTGGCCTAACTATGGTATTATTTGTATTTTAGATGTTTTCGTGACCTGAAACTAAACCGTTGTAGAGTGTGCCGATGACAAAAATTAAAAGTATTCGTACAATTAGGGTTTCCCTGCCATTTGAAACGGGCGGCCCAAGACATGGGATGCGACCAAGTTTGGACGCTTGGACTAAAATGGAATGTGTTATGGTGAAGATCAAAACTTCCGATGGATTGGAAGGCTGGGGGGAAGCCTTTGGGCACGTTATGGCCCCCGGAACTGAAGCGGTTATAAACCAGATATTAGCTCCGATGTTAGTCGGTAAAGATTCTGTGGCTATAAATCATAGAATTGCGGAAATGGAACGTCCTTTACATGGTCTGGGTAGATCGGGGCCAGTGATGTACGGTTTGTCTGCAATAGACACGGCGCTTTGGGACTTGGCCGCGCAGCGAGCAAACCTACCCCTTTTTAAATTTTTAGGCGGCGATAGCGGTGTTTTAACCAAATATGCTAGTCTGATGCGTTATGGAGGAGATACGGATGCCGTGGCCCAGAATGTAGAACGGGCTCGGAGTTATGGTTTTAGAACAATTAAGCTTCACGAAACGACAATCCCGGCATTCAGAGCGGCTCGCAATGCGGTGGATTTTGATGATAAAATTTGCCTGGATGTTAATTGTCCATGGACTGTTTCCGAGGCACGTGACGTTGCTCAGGAAATTTTAGAAGACGGTTTCCATTGGCTTGAAGAACCCATATGGCCGCCAGAGGATTTTGAAGGCCTTGCCGAAGTGCGTCTTGAAGGAGTTCCGATATCAGCTGGTGAAAATATAACCACACTTCATGAATTTAAATTGGCGCTGGAAACAGAAGCGGTCGACAATCTGCAGCCCAGCGTAACAAAGTGTGGAGGCGTTTCAATGATGAGAAAAATTTTCTCTTTATCGGAAGTTTATCCGGTAACCGTTATACCCCATTGTTTTTACTGGGGGCCTGGCTATCACGCTACGGCTCATCTAGCTGCTTCCTGCCTCAATTCCACCCCTTTGGAGACTGCTTTTATCACTTTTGCAGTTGAGCCTCATAATTTGTTTAACTCACACTCGGACAAAGTGACGTTAGATGACACTCCTGGTTTAGGTTTCAATGCAAATTGGGAGGCACTTGATCAATTTATAATTTCAACAAACGAGGTAACTTGCACTTGATTGTAAAACTATTTTTTGATTTTTTTCCTGGGAATTATTTATAGTGGAAGCGCCCAAAAAGCCAAAGCTTGACGATTTCGGAATTAATGAGGCGGACCTAAACAAAAATAGCCTCAAGGATATATTGTTATCAGAAAGTTTAAGTTCGCTTATAATGGTCCTGGGAACGGTATTAGCTATTTGGGCTGTTGGTTGGTGGGGGATCGGCCTGGCGTGTCTAGGGTTAGCAGTGCTCTATTTTGTTCGAAAGTTGCTGAGCAATGTTTTGAGAACGAAAAAGGATGTCGCCAAAGAGAATTATCAGGGAGCAATGGACGTATATTATCGCGAAGTTCACTCCTATGACGCCTATATGGATGAACTAGAGAGGAAAAGTAAATCCAGCGATTGCTGACTTAAAGCCTTGTGCGCATAGTTTTTTTATTTTGCCAATGGGATAAAACAGTCTCCGGGTTATTTTCTATTTTATCGTCGCCTTTAAAATCAGTTTTTTTTGCCGTTAACTCAATGACATAGCCGTTAGGGTCTCGAAAATATATAGAGTCAATAAAGCCGTGGTCAGAAATACCCCGTGTTTCGATACCTTCTTTTTTTCCTTTGTCGAACATTGACAATAAAAAGTCAGGGCTGACTTCAAGTGCTATATGAAGGTCAAAGTCGTGCTGTTTTTTAAATTCAAAGGGACGGTCGGGTGCCTCGAAAAAAGCCAGGGATGATCCATCTCCCATTTCGTAGAACGAATGGAGGACATTTGTCTTCCGCCCTGTTTGGGTCGCTTCTATTTCAAAAGCATTCGTCAATTTTAATCCAAGAAAATCTTCGTAGAATTTTCGCGTTTCCTCCGAATCTCTGCACCTGTATGCATTATGATGAAGACCTTTAATCAACATTTTCTCCTTTTGACATCGTACTCTTATCCCCATTGCTATCATCCATATGGTTGATCTCCATTAATAGTGCAACGCCTCATAACCCTTTTTTCTTTTTTTGTGTCGTAGGCAGTTGCCCTATGCAACAGACACCGGTTGTCCCAGATAGCGATTTGTCTNGGCTTCCAATGGTGTTCGTAGATAAATTCCTGTGGGGTAATTAATGAACTTAACTCTTCTATAAAATTTCTTCCAGCGNAGTAATCCCACCCNTCGATTGTCTCCGCATGATCTCCTAGNAAGATTGTTTTTAATTTTGTCTCTGGGTGGATTCTAATAATCGGATGAGCAATTGGAGGAACTTCAGCCCGTTGCTCCGGTGTCATTGGGTCTTCACCGTGTCGACGAGTTCTGGAAAAGTCTAGATTATGAATAGCCTTCAAGCCATCGAGTTTCGCTTTCATGCTTTCATCAAGGTTTTCAAAAACTTTATTCATGTTGCAAAAGTGGGTTTGTCCCCCCTTATTCGGCACCATTTCAGAGTACATCATCGTTGCGTGCCCGGTTTTTCTTCGCCAAGACCCATCCGTATGCCAATACATAGTGCCCTTGTCGGGATGTNTGCCATTAGGCTCGCCATCTTCTGACAAATTTGTGAGCAGATAGATTTCGGGATGGCCGTAGCCNTGGTACTGATTCATTACATGCACCTGCACATCCCCGAACTTTTTGGCAAATTCAACTTGAACCGCTGGGCTCAAATCTATGTCGTTGAAAAGAATAAGATGATGTTCAAGAAACGTCTTGTAAACTTCTGTGAACACATTTGGTTTAAGAGCGCCTTCAATTGAAATATCCTTGANCTCAACTCCCAGAGCCTCGGATAAGGGCTTTAATTTAAGTATGGATTTTGTCATGATAATTTCCCAACTCCGATTAGCTCTTTCTCTTGATGGGAGCACCAAAACTTAGCAATAGAGGGTACTTGTCTTAAACTAGCAAATGGGTTTCTATTTCAAAATGGGTTTCTTTTGTTTTCTGCCGCAGGGAGAAAAATATTATGTCTAGAATAAAGAGTGCGAAAAAAATAGCTCGTCATCTCGCTGAAGCTCACAAATCGCGAACCAACTTCGACAATTTAATAGGGGAATACAAGCCAGAGTCGATTGCCCATGCTTACGAATGCCAAAAAGCGCTAAATGACATTTGGATGGAGGGAGATAAGGGNCCAGTCGCAGGATACAAAATTGCTTTAACATCAAAAGCAATCCAGGAATTAGTCGGCGTCGACACCCCTGTTGGCGCTGCAATTTTTGCCTCGACGATATATGAGTCGCCAGCCGTGGTTCATCTAGATTATTATGTCCGCTTAGGCCTGGAATTCGAACTTGCTTTTACAATTGGCAAGAATGTACCAGAAAAAGAGTCATTCGATGCTAAGAGCATAGTTGATTTTGTTGATTGTGCTATGCCTGCCTTTGAATTGATTGAAGATCGTGCCGCTGACTACAGCAATTTAGATCCGTTAACTCTAATAGCCGATAATGCTTGGTGNGGGGGAATTGTAATCGGTTCACCTTCCAAATCCTGGCGTCAATTCGATTTAGCAAATATTTCGGCAAGTTTATCTTACAATGGCGAAATAGAAGTTACAAACACTGGCGAAGCTATGGGGAATCCACTCAACTCATTGGCATGGTTAGCGACATTATTAGGAGAACAGGGCCGGCCTCTGCAAGCTGGTGATATTGTTATGAGTGGCTCTACANTAGCTACAAAGTTCGCCAGAAAGGGAGATCACGCTGTATATGAAGTTGAAGGTGTTGGTACAGTGGAAGTGTCAATCGACTAATTAGGATAATTTTAGATCTTACCATTTGCATTAATGATTTTAGGTGTTAAAGGATGGTCTTTTTTCGGCGTCATTTTATTCTTATGTTCTTTCAGGCGCTATTTCTTCTAGGTTGCTCAGGTTTTGATGAAATAAAGATATCATTCGGCCCATCATTTTGGAGAGAGCACGATCCTAATTCTGATTTATTCGTAGACCACAGAGCATGGGGATATTTATTAGAAAAACATGTTCGTGNTNACTCTGACGGTACCACATACGTTTCTTACGCAAACTTTACGAGCGAAGATCGGCGAGAACTTGAAAATTATATTCAAAATCTTGCGACTTTCCCGATAGAAAAACTAAATCGCAAAGAACAATACGCATTCTGGCTTAATCTTTATAACGCGCTTGTGGTTAGACTAGTATTAGAACATTACTTAATTCTATCGATTTCTGATATAAAAATTAGGGAAAACTTTTTGAGTGCTGGTCCTTTTGACCAAACACTGGTCGTAATAAATGGATTGTCTCTGAGTTTATCTGCAATCCGCAATAAAATATTGTCAGATCTGTTCCTTGATCCCAGATTTCACTACGGTTTATGCAACGCAGCGCTTGGATCTCCTCGCCTCCAAATCCGCCCCTATACGGGTGACAGAGTTGATCGAATGCTGGATGAAGCGGCGCTCGAATACATTAATCACCCGAGGGCAGTAACTTTTAAAAATAAGACATTAGTGCTGTCCGGTTTATATCAAATGTACCCAAAAGAGTTCGGCCGCACATCATCCGAAATACTCCAGCATATAAGGCATTACGCAATGGATCACCTTAAAGAAAAGCTTTTACCAGATGCAGAAGTGACTTTTCATTTTGATTGGTCTTTAAACGATGGCATGAAACTAAGATAACCTGTTTTTTTGGCAGGAGGTCAAATTCGCTTTGAATTGAAAAGATTCAAAAAGGAAAATCATGCCAAACTACTTTGTAACGTAGAAATATCTCCATCTTATGCTAGACTTGCAAAAATAAAGCTTGAATTAAATGTTTCCAAATTTAAAAAATAAAAAGGGGAGCATCATGAAGCAGATTTTACTTCCATTTGGCGCTGACTCGGCACCTGACGTACCCATTGAGGCAGCTTCGCAACTTGCTCAACGACATAATAGTCAAATCACAGGCATTTTTTATCCAAGATTGCCGGACCCAGTTATCGTGGATCCGATGAGCGGGGGCGTTGTATCATACGATGGTTTGGACGACGAAATAGAAGCCCAAAAAAATAGTACTGGGGATCTAATTAGGCAAAGAGCCGCACAATGTGACCCTAGCATTAGTAATGACCGGCTAATAATTGATATGAAGAGCTTGTCGAATTGGAGGCAAGTAGGAGAAATATGCAGAGTTTATGATATTGCCATTATTGGCAGGTCTAAAAACAACCCCCATTGGCAGACATTATTTGAAATGGCTCTATTTGAAGGTGGAAGACCTGTACTGGTCGTTCCCCCCTCATGGAACGGAAAGTTTGGTGAAACTATTGGAATCGCTTGGAACCATAGTACTGAAACCGCAAGGGTTTTAGCCTTGAGTATGCCTATAATTCAAATGGCAAAAAAAGTTTTCGTTATCGAGGTGGATGGATGGGTGCATGCTGGACCAGATGGAAGAGCCCTGGCGCGTTATTTGGAAGCTAACGAAATAGAGGTTGAAATAAAAAAAGGAGCGTCCAGCGGTAATGCTGGGGAGCGGGTGCTGGAGGTTGCTTCCTCTTGTGGGGTGGATCTTTTGGTTAAAGGCGCTTTCACTCAGAGCAGACTCACTCAAATGATTTTTGGAGGAGCTACTAGAGCGATCCTTGATCAAGCTCAGATACCAGTGATTTTTGCTCACTAAAACTTCAGGTAATAATATATTATGGGGGAAAAATGGGACGGTTAGAAGGTAAGGTAGCGTTAATCACAGGCGGCGGTGGAGGCATTGGAAGAGCTACGGCTGTCAGGTTTGCGGAAGAGGGTGCTATTGTCGTAGTTACTGATATTGACACTATTCTTGGAAATGAATCTGCAAAACTAGCAAAAGAAGCTGCTGGAAATACTGGCGGGGATGCCATATTCATGGAGATGGATGTTACTGAACATGATAGCGTGAAGGCGGTCGTTTTGGAAACGGTTGCTCGTTTTGGAAAGCTCAACGTTCTGCATAATAATGCTGGCGGATCGACTATGCAGGATGGACCTGTTACAGAGGCTCCAGACGAGGAATTCTGGCGTGTGATTAAATTGGATCTATTNGGAACCTTCGTTTGCTCNAAGCATGGTATACCAGCGATAATTGAAGCTGGCGGGGGNTCTGTTATAAANATGTCTTCAAATGTNGCACTTATGGCTCTGCCTGGGCGAGATTGTTATACAGCTGCAAAGGGCGGCGTTGCTTCTATGACTAGGTCTATGGCTGTTGAATACGCGCCAAACAAAATTCGAGTGAATGCTATTGCGCCTTCCGTGACACTGTCGGATAGAGTAAAAAAACTTGTGCAAGAGTCTCCTGAAATAGCAAAAATTTCTGAACAGCATCTCTTGGGCTTTGGCATGCCCATACATATCGCGAATATGGCGGTTTATTTGGCGTCTGATGAATCGGAAATCACTACCGGTCAAGTTCTGTCCGTTGATAGCGGTGTTACCATTTACTAGAGAATTTGGAGGTTGAATGTGGAATTAGATATAAAACCATTGATGCCTGGTATGGATTTTGCCGTTGAGATAAAGAATATCGATTTATCGCAGTCGCTTGATAACGTAATTTTTGAAGAAATAAGACAGGCCGTGTTCAGTTATGCCGTCGTTGTAATAAGGGGACAAAGTATAAACGACGAGCAGCAAATTTCCTTTTCTGAGCGGTTTGGCGAACTAGAAAAGTCTCTGGTAAAAATTGATGGGGAGATAAAATTTCCTCAAATTTATATAACTACAAATGTTGGAAAGGATGACAAAATTCTTCCACGTGATCATGCTTCAGCTAAATACCATAGGGGCAATAGTCTCTGGCACTCTGATTCATCTTTTAAACCTATTCCTGCCAATATCTCAATTTTGTCGGGCCGAGAAGTGCCGCCCTTTGGAGGAGAGACCGAGTTTGCCGATGTGCGGTATGCATATGATTCCTGGCCTGGCTCGATATCCGGCGTAGAAAAGTGTGAGCTCGACGATTTAATTTGTGAGCATTCAATAACTTTTTCAAGGCAATTGGTTGTGGGCGATATTTTTTCTGAAGAGGATAAAAAAAGTATAAAACCAGTTAGGCAAGCTTTAATTCGAAAGCACCCAGAGACAGGCAGAAAGGCTCTTTACGTAGGAAGTCATTGTCACTTTATAGAGGGATGGGAATATCCTAGAAGTAGAGCGCTGATAGCGGAGCTGACATCCTGGATGACCCGGCCCGAATTTGTATACGCTCACAAATGGCGTCCGTTGGATCTAGTTATGTGGGATAATAGATCTGTCGTGCATAGAGGGAACCCCTGGCCTGATGAAGACTACCGGCGTGTAATGCATCGAACCACCGTAGCTGGCGATGGACCGACGGTTTAGGCTTAACTAAAAATGCCCTTAGATGAAAAAGTTTTTTTAAAACGGTTAGAAGAAAAGAAACTGACTTTAAAAAATTTGATAGTTTCAGCAAAAAATTCGACGGAAGTCGTAGAATTAGACCAGACCAAAATTGGACGGTTATCTCGGATGGACGCCATTCAGAGACAATCTATGGCGATCGAAATGGAACGGCGAAGAGAAGTAGACTTACGACGTATCGAGGCAGCCATAGAGCGTTTAAAAAGCGGAGATTTTGGCTGCTGCATTACCTGCGACGAAGAAATTCCCTTAAAAAGATTAGAATTCGATCCCGCATGCACTACCTGCGTTGCTTGTGCAAAATAGAGTGCAAAAGTATTGAGGATTGAGGGATTTTAATATTGAGATTTATCAAGCAATCTTTGCTAACGCTTCCTCTTCAATGTCCAGTTGAAGTACGTCATTAAAGCGATTAAACGCGCCGCACAGAGCGATGCGCCACGTTAACTCAACTATTTGTTCCTCTGAAAAATGATCGCGCAACCGGTCAAATAAATTATCTCGAACGCGATGAAAATTGCTTGTGACTTCGATTGAGTATTCTACGACTAGTTTGTCTATATCGTCGAATTCCGGATGATTTTCATATTGCAGTATATTTTCTGCACCAGCAGGAGTTACGCCTTCTATAGTTAGAAATGGAGCGTGATGCGCAACGCAATAATCGCAAGAGTTAACCTTGGAGACTGCAACTAACGCTAACTCTAAATATCGTCTTGGCAGGACGCCCTCATTACGTAGGTCGGTTAACATACCAAAAACATGCTCAAATATCGGCGTCCTGTGAGCCATCGCTCCAACCAGACTGCCAAATGGCCCATACGTTGACATATCGTCAAATAAGTTTTGTAGACGCTCGGGAATAGCGCTCTTTTCCGCATATGAAATTCTAGCCATAACTCTCCCCTGCTTTATCAATTTTACCAGTATTTATAGATGCTAATTGCCATTTGTCTTCTGTTTATGGAAAACTAGAGCAAATAGTGGCTACTTAGCAAATATTATTTGAGGTTCAAAATGTCTATTACCAACATTAAAACTGAGCACTACAGCGTGCCATTACCCGTTGTTCTTTCAGATAGCATGCATGGCGACATGGCAAGCTTTGAACTAATGACGGTACGCATGGAAAATTCTAATGGTATGGAAGGTCTAGGATATACATACACGCTTGGGGCGGGTGCCAAAGGTATTCATTCTGTGATGCGGGATGATATGGCCCCATTTCTTCTCGGGAGTGACGAAACACGAATAGAACAAATTTGGAAATCACTATGGTGGAAACTTCATTATGCTGGACGGGGGGGACTTGCAATACACGCTCTCTCAGCCGTCGATATAGCTTTATGGGACCTGATGGGAAAACAAGTTGGCATGCCATTATGGCGCCTTCTTGGAGGCGCTGATCCGAAAATAAAAGCATATGCAGGCGGAATTGATTTAATGTTCACTGTAGAGGAGCTGCTTGCCCAGACAGAGAAAAACTTATCTAGTGGGTTTCGAGCTATAAAAATGAAGGTTGGCAGAGATAATCTTGACGAAGATATTGATAGAATAGCCGCCATGCGAAAACATTTGGGAAAGAACTTTCCTCTTATGGTGGACGCAAATATGCGTTGGACCGTTGACGAGGCAATTCGGGCTGCCCGGTCATTCCGTGAATTTGACTTAGTCTGGTTAGAGGAGCCTACCATACCGGAAGATTTTTCGGGGCATAACAGAATCTTAGTTGAGGGTGGAGTGCCAGTTTCTGCAGGTGAAAATCTTCACACTATTTATGACTTTCAGCATATGCTGGAAGCAAATGGCGTAAGTTATATTGAGCCAGATGTTTCTAACTGCGGAGGTATTACTGTTTGGATGAAGGTGGCAAAACTTGCAGAGGCAAGAAATCTCCCAGTAACGTCTCACGGTGTCCATGACATTCATGTTCATCTCTTGGGTGCAGTCCCGAATGCATCTTATCTCGAGGTTCATGGGTTTGGATTAGAGAGGTTTATTTTGGATCCCCTAGTTATTACGGATGGTTTCG
The DNA here is from genome assembly GCA_002701455.1 of Rhodospirillaceae bacterium. Classification (GTDB taxonomy): domain Bacteria; phylum Pseudomonadota; class Alphaproteobacteria; order Thalassobaculales; family Thalassobaculaceae. Next base: position 9,196 of record NZVJ01000065.1, on the reverse strand, counting down.
CTTCTGCTGGCGAACGGCCTGGGCATGGTATCGATTTTAATTGGGATGCGTTAAGCGTTTACGCGTCTGACTAAAATTAAATGCTTCAGATAAAGTAAAGTTCAACTTTTCATTAGACCATAATTTTATGAAAAGGGGTTATTTACAGCGTGTAACGGCTCCTTGCCATGTATTACACGGACGATATCCTGCATCGCGGTTTTGGCGATATTTTGGAGGCATTCCTCTGTAGAGCCGGCCATATGGGGCGTTATTAACACATTAGGAGCATCGAACAAAGGACTGTTAGGGTCAGGTGGTTCTCCATCCAAAACGTCTAAAGCTACTCCCGAGAGCTGGCCGCTGTTTAAAGCTTGGGCCAAAGCCTGTTCATCAATCAAACTTCCGCGGGCACAGTTTATGATTTTTGCCGAGGCTTTCATTTTACCTAAAAATTCTTTGTTGATGATTTGGTTAGTCGCTTCAATAGCGGGGGCATGTAAGGATAAAACATCAGAATCTTTAGCTAACTCCTCTAAGGAAACGGGGGTGGACCCCTTTCCCTTTATTTCTGACGGCGTCAGGCCTGGATCAAAAGCGATCACTTTCATGCCGAATGCTTGAGCAATCCTGGCAACACGTTGTCCGATCTGTCCAAATCCTAGTAAGCCTAGTGTTTTACTTTTTAGCTCAGTGCCGATATGTCTTGCGCTGCCCCAGGCTTTTTCAGCGCTGACTTTTGTGGCAGCTTGTGGAATTTTCCTGGCCATGGACAACATTAACCCAATCGTTATTTCAGCAACAGCATCGGCATTTGCTCCGGGCGTATTTGTTACCCATATTCCACGTCTAGTACATGCATCCACGTCTACGGGATCAACCCCAGCACCATGTACGGCGATTATTTTAAGGCGGTCTAGCGGTTTTAATAGCTCTTCTGTTACGTAGCCGGATCTAAGAAGAATCCCGCAAACCCCGTTTAACTTCTTAGTCCAGTAATCAGTCTCCTCTTTCGTCAAGGGTTTGTATGGAATGGCTACATTTCGCACGTCTAATCCAACTACAATATCTTTAAACGCTGTCTGAGAAATTGGAAGCTCCTGGGTGTCAGCCAAAGCGATCCATGGTTTAGGATTACTCATTTTTTTTATCCACTAAATCCGCTATAAATTCATTCACAGTAGTACTTGAAGGGGCAGGATTACTCCATAGAATTTTTAATGCCTGCAACGTATTTAAAGACTCTCAACCGTGGAAACTAGTTATCTTAAAAAGACGGAAAATAAATTATGACCTATTTTACTGCCGACAAAACGCCGCTATTGAATTTTATCAGTGACGCATTGACCGCGGGTGGTTTTACCGAATCTAATTCGAATATCGTAGCCGAACACTTAGTAGATGCTGAAATGAAAGGTGTTCCAAGCCATGGGGTGAATCGCCTAGGGCTTTACATAGGTGAAGCTAAAAAAGGGATTATAGATCCTCGTGCTGAACCAATAATAGAACAAAAAAGCAGTAATCTAATAAGTGTAGATGGCTCTGGTGGAATTGGAATTGTCGCTATGAAAAAAGCTGCCGAAGCTGGGATAAAATTGGCACTTAATAGCGGGATTGTAGCAATAGCAATCTCTAATTGTGGGCATACAGGACGAATGGGTGCGTATGGTGAACAAGCCGCAGACGCAGGTTTTTTCGGACTAAGTATGGGAGGAGGAGGCAGAAAACTGTGGGGCAACGTTGTTCCTTTTGGCGGTAAAGAACCCGTTATGAGCACCAATCCCTATACACTATCAATGCCTGGTCTAAAAAATGATCCGCTAGTTTGTGACTTTGCCATCTCAAATTGGCCAGCGGGAAAAGTTGCAGTAGCTAGAGCTAACAACGACGCGCTGCCTCCAGATATTATAATAGATAAAAATGGAAACCCCTCAACAAACCCAAACGATTTTTATGACGGCGGTGCACTGTTGCCAGCTGCTGGGCCTAAAGGAAGCGGGATGGGAATTATAGCGGAATTAGTTGGTGATGCCATGCTAGGAAAAACTCTTGAGTACAATTGGTTATTTATTCTTTTGCGTGTAGATTCTTTTCGTTCGATGGCAGAATATGAAAAAGCGGCTAGTGATTTTGTTTATGAAGTAAGGAATTCCAAACCTGTCAGTGATACGGGCACAGTCCTTCTGCCTGGTGAAAAAGAAACAAAGTCAGCGGAAGAGGCGGAGGCAATCGGCATTCAGATAAGTCAGGGTGTTTGGGATAGCATAAAAACCGCGGCAAATGACGTGGGTATCTTGGCAGATGATTATTTTTAAGAACCGCTGTTTGCTCCTTCCTTAACTTTCCTAAGAGCGAAGTCCAAGAGGATCGAGAGCCTGCGCAGTGCCTATCATCGAATCTCGTGTGACAAGTTTTGCTAGTTCTTGCTCTGTCATGTTCTCCGTACCACTTGGTCTAACTGGGATTACCAAATATCGGCAGTCAGCAGTAGAGTCGACTACACGGACTTCTGTATCCTTGGTTAAACTCGTTCCGAATTCATTTAAAACAGCTCTCGGCTCACGAACCACTCGTGATCTGTATTGCTTTGACTTGTACCATAAGGGGGGTACTCCAAGAATTGGTCTTGGGTAGCAAGAACAAAGTGTGCAAACGACCACATGGTGGAGATCTGAGGTGTTTTCCAGTGCCACCATCTTAAGAACGTCAACTTCTATTCCAAAATCCCTTATTGTTTGGTTAGCGTCCTCTAACAGGCGAGCCTTGAAGTCTTCATCGGCCCAGGCCCGCGCAACTATCTCAGCACCTTTTTCGGGAGACTTTTTCTCCCAAGCTTCTATTTCGTCCTGAATTTCTCGAGCCGATAAGATTCCTTTATCGACCAGTAATTCTCTAAGCGTTATTTCCAGAAACTCCCAGTCTTCTTTTGGTTCTTTAATATCCGGTTGAAAGTCGGCATGGGAGTGATCATGCCCGGTATGCGATCCGTGGGTATTTGTCATATTGGTTCCAGCCATGTTTCATAAATGTCGGCAGTGAGTGTGTCGTTAGCGGCAAAGCTGCCATCGCCTTGCCATGTGCTTTCCATGTCAAATAGGACTTGGTACAAGTTAAGTTTAGGGAGTCCGTTTAGACCGTATGCCAGCCGTTCTGGATTAGGATATTTGCCAAAGTGGCGAATGATTGTACCCTCCTTGCCGCGCAAAAAAAACGGCGTTCGGATATGGCCAGGGGGATACGCGTTTGTGATGCGAACTTTGGACCCTACCTTTAATTGATCACTCATATTAGCTCGTCTCCATCCTGGATCTTACCTCGATGAGTTTGCTTTCTATTTCTGCATCGGTGAGAATGCCTTTTTCTATCAATAGATCTTTCATGGCCAGTACCCACCTCTCGTAATATTCAGACTTTTTATACGTATCTGGTTCTAGGCTCTCGATAGTACGTCTGTTCTCATCAGAGGCCCAAAAACTCCTAGGTTTAGCCCGCAACAGCATCATCATGGCGTCGATCCGGCGTTCTGTCATCGTAGGTTCATGCTCTGAAAGGTCTAGTGGTCCTTCCGGCAAACCTCCAATGTCGCTTATAAGTCTATTATTCATTCGTTAATCCTGTATAAAAAATTTTAAGATGAAAACTCTCATAAATGCTTCGATCAGACAACAGCGTTGAAATGATTTTTTGATGGGTGCCGCTTCTCTGTTAATGTAACATTGTTGCTCTAGACTTTCAGTTTTGTTCGCTCAGGTGTTGTGGATAGCCGCGGTGTTAAGAAAATTATTGTCAACTAGCCAAGGTCTATAAATTCATATGGTTTCTATTAGCGCTGATGATAATGCACCTGTTGGACTGCGCCACTGGCTCATTTTGGCTACCGTGCAGATTACCACGTTGACATTCGGCATGACAATTACAGCTGCCAACGTCGTCCTGCCTCAACTTAAGGGCGCCATGTCGGCTACGCCCGATCAAATAGCCTGGGTGGTGACATTTAATCTGGTGGCAACAGCAATTGCGACCCCTTTAACGGGTTGGTTTGCGCAGACGTTGGGATGGCGTAATTTACTGTTTGCCAGCCTGACGGGATTTACAGTCTTTTCAGGGTTGTGTGGGCTGGCGAATTCTCTTGAGAGCTTAGTGCTGTTCCGGGTTGGTCAAGGCGCCTTCGGAGCCCCTTTGCTGCCTCTTGGTCAAGGAATGATCCTCGCAACATTTCCAAGACGACTTCATCCAATGGCGCTGATGGTTTGGGGAATAGGCGGTGTGATTGGGCCTGTGATGGGACCAATCCTGGGTGGAATAATCGCTGAAGCAACAGATTGGCGTTGGGTCTTTTTTATGATTGTGCCGTTGGGAATAATGTGCCTCTTCGTTGCGGCAGTTTCGGTAGGAGATCAAGAAAAGGGCACGGCACGTAAATTTGATTTTACAGGGTTTGTAGCACTCGCGTTGGCGGTTGGAGCAGCTCAATTGGTACTCGATCGAGGACAGCGGTTAGATTGGTTTGAGTCACCAGAAATAATAATTGAAACCTGCATTGGGCTCGTATCGTTTTACATATTCATTGTTCATTCATTTACAAGTGAAAATCCCTTTCTAAATTTGCGGTTGTTTCTGGATAGGAACTTTGCTTTGGGTTGCGTCATGGCTTTTGCCATGGGGTGGCTAAGTTATACCCCGATCGTTTTATTTCCGCCGCTGCTGCAGGAACTTAGGGGATATCCCGATTCTTTGGTCGGTTATCTGATCGCAGCACGTGGTTTTGGAAATTGGCTAAGCTTTCTTATTGTCGTTCAATTTACAAGGCTGGCGCCACGGTCAGCCCTAGCTGTTGGATTAGCGTCCCAAGCTATAGCGGGTTGGCAAATGGGCCAACTTAGTATCAACCTTACTGAATTTGACGTTTTCTGGACCAATTTGCTGCATGGTTTTGGCTTTGGTCTTGCCTACACCCCGATGGCTTTCCTGGCATTTTCGACATTAACCGCTAAAGATATGGTTGAGGGATCTGGCATATTTAATTTGCTCAGACATTTTGGAAGCAGTGTTTTTATATCTATAAGCGTAGCGGTTTTGATAGAAACCGCTGCCTGGAATTATTCGAACATGGCACCCATAACCAGCCCGTATAATGAGCTGTTACGCTTTCCTGACGTTATTGGACAGTGGATGTCAGGAGAGAATTTAAATCTCTCTGCTTTGAGTAAAGAAATATTTAGACAAGCGCAAATGATTGGCTACTTAAATGCTTTTCACTTGTTTGGCTTGGCGGCAGCATTATCTATTCCGCTATGCTTTTTATTCCGCAATCCAAAAAAGCTTACCAATTGACACATACCAAAATAAAGAACCAGACACTTCTATTACCTTGAACGAATTGCGACGCCGCCAATTACAAAAGTTGTCATTCAGACGATCTGGTTCATCAGAGTTTCTTCACCATTTTCCAATCTTTTGATATTTTCCACCAAAATATCAAGGACATTATCCTCGTAAAGTCTGGTTTCGCCGCCTGTATGAGGCGTTAAGATGACGTTTTCCATACTCCACAGCGGTGAACTGGCTGGGAGTGGTTCCGGGTCTGTAACGTCTATACCCGCGGCACCAATTTGCTGAGACTCTATAGCAGCGATAAGATCTTTCTCCACTACACATCCGCCTCGAGCAACATTTATTAAATATGCCCCTTTTTTCATCTTGCTAAAAACTGCTTTGTCAAAAAGATCTTTTGTTTCGTCAGTTAATGGACAGCAAAGAACAACAATATCAAAACTTGAAATTTCTGACATTAATTCCGTCATTGGGTACGCGTGATCAAATACAGGGTCGATTTTAGAAACATCACGTCTCATGCCAGTAGTTGTTATATCAAAGGCTTTGCTAAGTTTAGCCACTTTAGCACCAATTTGACCTGCCCCTATTACTAACATCCTTTTGCCGCCCAACTCTTCTTCTCGAGTAAGAATATCGGGGTTCATCCCGCGCCATATTTTTTTATTTTGTGCATCCCGTGCTAGATAGGTTTGTCGCGTTATGCTCAGGAGTAACGCCATAGCGTGTTCGGCCACTGCGTTTGCGTTAACCCCTCTGCCGTTTGCCATTCGTATGCCTTTTTCCTTGATGGCACTTACGTCGAACTGATCGTATCCAGCTCCACAAACCTGGATCAATTTGAGTTTTTCCGCCTTTTCCAAAAGGCTATTCTGCCAAAACCCGGTTGCCACAATGATATCTGCCTCAGCAATTCTACCCGCCGTTTCTTCCGGCGTCCAAGTTGAATAGCTGCTAATTCCCATGTTTCGGTGAGCAAATTGCTTTTCAAATTGATAGGCAACGTGTGAAAACTGGATTACTAAATCAGAGCGTGCAGGGAACATCGTAAATTTTCCTTCTTTGTTTTATGTGTTTAGCTGCCGTTCTCATGAGGAGCGAGTGCTTCGTAGACTATCCGGTTTGCGGGCGTGTCGATACCTTTAGTTTGCCCCAACCTGTCTACTGCGCCGTTTAGCGCGGATGCTTCGAGCTTATCGCCGCGTTCTAGGGCTGCAAGCATAGATGCTTTCATATTAGCAGGCAGATTATCAAGAAGTTTGATTGTCAACTCAATTTGTTCTTTTGGCAGGTTGATGTCATGGGCTCTCGCGACCGCTATCACCTCGTTGGCCAGGGACAGCATAAGTTTGCGGCTATTAGTATTATTTCGGCAATCTCCCAGCGGAAGTCTAGTTAAACAATTTACCCCTGCTAAAGTACAAATCATAACAAACTTTTGCCATAGTTCAGTTTCAATATTTTCTGGTATTGGAGCATCAATTTTAGCCTTTTCGCATGCAGCTCTAAATTCTGTTAATCGATCAGATTTACGATTATCCAATTCACCAATGCGAAGAGTTTGTATTGTTCCAAAATGTTCTATTGCTCCGGGAGACGTAATCAGAGCACTTATATTTGCAACGCCGCCTAATACTGTTTTTTCCCCCAGGGTTCTCTGTAATTTTTTAAGGTGCTCAATACCGTTCAAGAATGGGATAACGCCGGTTTCTGGTCCAACGATTGGCTTAATGGCCAGGGCTGCGCTTTCGGTATCATACGCTTTAACGCAAAAAAGTATTATATCAGCCGTTCCTAAGTCCCCGGGTTTACTGCTGGCTGAAGCCGGGTGTATAGAAATATTGCCAAGCTCACTCTTAACCTGCAGTCCCTTGCTCTTTATTGCTTCAAGGTGACTGCCTCTTGCCACGAAGCTGACATCTTCTCCAGCGTCTGCAAGTCTCGCACCAAAATATCCCCCTACACCGCCGGATCCCATAATGACAATTTTCATTTAGTCATGCCTCCTGATTTATAAGTATGACCTATTTCGCACATGGCGTTCAAAGCTTTTTGGGTGACTTTAGCATCAAGAGAAGAGCCGGTCCAAGGGCGGCGATTCCGAGAAGAAGTAATGGGGCGGTATAATCACCCGAAAACTCCAGTACACCGCTAAATACGGCTGGTCCAATTGCAACTCCAAAAAAGGTAAAGGCAGAAACCCCTCCTGTTGCTCTTCCAATTTGTTTTGAGTCTACTACCCTAGCAATCTCACTAATATAAACGCCATTCCATCCTGCCGTTATTAGTCCAGTAATTGCTGCAAGGAATATTATCGAAGGAAAAGGCCATTGGTTGTTGAGCGATACCAAAGCCAAACTGCAAAAAAATATACAGAAACCGACCAAACTCAATAAAGGACGAGCGGGTAAAATTCTATCGCTCACCCAACCTAAAAGGGGGCGTCCGAATGTACCTCCCAAATGCATTATTGAAAAAACGAACCCTGCAAGCACTGGGGTGAAATGAACTTTTTCAACTAGGAAGACAACGAAGTAAGTGAAAATAGAAAGTTGCATCATGGCATAAACAAAAGAAGAGACAGCCAGTGGCCGTAGTCTCGGATCACTAAAGGCTAATTTTAGTGCTTCGAGTGTTTCATAGGGTGATATTTTTCGATTTTTATCTAGATCTTTATCAAAATAATTTCGAATAATTTGCAGGAATACTGCTAAAATTAGGAGGGTCAGTGCTACCGAAATCACTCCTGTAACCCAGCCATAATTTTGCGCTATTTGCGGAACAGTTAACCCAAGCAAAAAACCGCCTATCGGAACCCCTGACTGTTTGATGGAAAAAATTAGACCTCGTCTTTTTGCTTCAACAGTTCTTGCTAAAAGATTACTGGCAGCCGGAGTGGCAATTCCGTAACCCATGCCAGTAGCAAAGGCGCCTACGATTAGAGCCGGTATAATTGACAATGTAGATATTATGAGGCCGAAACTGGATACTGCCAGAGCTATCTGTGTTGTGCGAACGGCGCCGTATCGATCTATAACCGACCCGGCAATCGATGTAAAACTTATGGCCCCTGTGAAGACTATGGCTGAATATAAACCGACCTTACTTGCGTCGATCTCAATTTCTTTGGAGATCTGCGGCGTCAAAACTGGGATCGTCATTATGGCCATCGCAACCGCAATTTGACCTGAAATGGTTGCAGTTAGTGCTACGGCAGCTGGATTGCGCAAGATTTAGGCTCTACTTCTAGACTGCATCAATTTGCTTATACAACGGGGCTTTTACCTCCATCGACATTTAGCGCTGTCCCGGATAGGTAGCTGGCTTTGTCTGATGCCATAAAGCAGGCCACGTCCGCAAACTCTTCCGCCTTTCCAACTCTTCCTAATGGAATATTTTGGGAAGTCGCCATATCTTCGAGAAACGCCTCATAAGAACCAGTAGAATTGGAGGATTGATGTCGAATTAAATGCTGGTTGCTGTCTATTAATCCAACAAGTAAGGCGTTGATCAGAATATTACTTTTAGCAAATTCACCAGCTAATGCTTTGGTTAATGCCATTCCTGCTGCACGGCTCACAGCTGTGGGTGCGCCCTCTGCGGGGGGCGCTTTTGCCCCAATATTCAAGACATTTATTATACGGCCCCATTTCTTTTCCCTCATACTTGGAAGCGTCAATCTTGACAGCCGGATGGCTGCAAAAAGTTTGAGATCTAGGTCATTTTGCCAGAGCTCGTCAGAAACATCCAAAAAGGGACCTCGCTGAGAAGTGCCGGCATTATTTACGAGGATATCTATTGGCCCCAACTCCGATGTGATGCTTTTGTGCATGTCTTCTAAAGCAACTGAGCTTGATACGTCGCAAGCGTAAGTGGCTACTCG
>NZVJ01000064.1 GCA_002701455.1 Rhodospirillaceae bacterium | reverse complement strand
ATTTTGGAGCTGGTTTGTTTTTCTTATTTTACTGGCTCCTGTAATCCACGCTGTACATTTCTATCTTGGTCATAGGTTATTGCATGTGAAACTTTTGTATAACCGTTTTCACGCGTTACACCATCGAAATGTAGAAATTGGCCCATGGTCGGGATTGGCGATGCATCCCGTTGAACATCTTATCTATTTATCTACGCTCATGGTTCAATGGATAATAGCTGCTCACCCTGTAAACGCGCTGTTTCAATTACAGCTTGCAGCATTCTACCCCGCCCTCTCACACAGTGGTTTTGACAAGTTGATGATTGGTAAAAAATTGGGTATAGACGGCGGAAATCACTTTCATTACCTGCATCACAAATATTTTGAGTGTAACTATGGCGGCAGTCTTGCTCCATTAGATAAATGGTTTGGAACTTTTCATGATGGCTCCAAAGAGGCAGATATTAAAATGCGAGAGCGTATAAAAGTGCGGCGGGATGAATTAAGGCAGAGGGTTTGATACATGCCTGAAGTAAATCAGACTAAAGAGCAGCTGAAAGAAGAGTTCATAAAAAATCGCGGTTATTGGAGCGAGTTTTGGGAAGATGTTTTAGAATTGGATGCTAATTTTTTCGCTGCGTATTCGAAATTCTCATCTATTCCGGCCAAAACTAATGCTTTGTCGCCAAAAATTAGGGAATTCATTTATATAGCTATTGATGCATCTACAACCCATTTGTATTTGCCTGGATTAAAACTTCATATGGAAAATGCGTTGTCTCTGGGGGCGACTAGGGACGAAATTATGGAAGTCCTAGAGTTGACTAGCGTATTGGGCATCCATACTTGTACGCTTGGAGTTCCAATTCTGATAGAGGAACTCCGTGAACTGGGACGTGGCGAGGAAATTGACAAAATTGAGTATGGAGATTACGAAAAAAAGCTCAAGGAAACCTTTATTAAAAACCGTGGTTACTGGAGTTCATTTTGGGATGATATGTTGAAACTAAGTCCGGAATTTTTTGAATGCTACGTTGATTTTTCATCTGTTCCGTGGACTTCTGGGACTTTGGAGCCGAAAGTAAAGGAGTTCATTTATATAGCGATAGATACGGCTACGACACATTTGCATAAAGAAGGTGCCCGGATCCACATAAGAAATGCTTTAAAACACGGGGCCACTAAAGAAGAAATAATGGAAATTTTTCAGTGCGTAAGTGTTCTTGGAATGCACGCTCTTACCGAAGGTGGTCCAATGCTCCGTCAGCTGACGAGTGAGGCCTAAACTAATTCTGCACTAGGATTTAGATTATTTTGGTGTTTATAATCTATTTTATTTGCAACCTTGTGAAGCGAGAGAGTTTCAATTGAAGGGAGCCCATTGTGTCAAATACCGTTTCAACTGATTATCGTGAGTTTGTTGGTAAGAATATTGTTATCGTTGAAGCCTGCTATAATGTTGCGGATAGTTTTATACCAACTGATGGTCGTAATATTCATGTAGGCGCAGCATGCGCTAGGCTGTTCAGTGAGCGTGGTGCCAATGTGACAATTCTCGATCCAAGTTCTAAGGTACTTGAAGAGTTAAAAGCTGAAATAGAAGTATTTGAAGGTGAAATAAACACCATAGTTGCGGATTGTGCCGACCCCGAAGATTTAAAGAGGGCTGCCGGAAGTATACAGGGACCAGTAAACGCCTTGGTAAATTGTCATTCCAACCCTATTACAGGCAGTCTGGAGAATTTAGATTTCGACCGACTAGAAGAAGCTGTTAGAGGGGACCTGCTGGGACCACTTTTCGCTACCAAAAGTTTCCTTCCTCACCTCAAAAAAGCAGATGACAGTTCGGTTACACATATTGGCTCAATTGATGGAATTCTTGGAAATCCGCATATCCCCTCGTATTCGATGTGTAAAGGAGGGCTAATTCCCCTAACACACGTGATGGCGGACGAGTTTTCTAAGTATGGTATTCGTGTAAATTGTGTTGCGCGGGCTATGATTGTAGACAAAGGCGACCCTATTCATGAAAACTACACGCCTTTAGTTGAGCAAACCCCCACCAAGCGTCCGGCATACCCCAAGGAAGTTGCGGAAGCCGTTTATTTCATAGCTTCTAGTGTGGCATCCTATATAAATGGTGTCACACTTCCTGTTGATGGTGGCCGGATTGGTATTACTCCTGGAACGAAACTTTAAATGTTCTTTAAATGAATAAAATTTTCTTCTCTGCGGGCTTTCCAAGAAAAGTTTTTTGAAGTTTATCAATAATGCAATGGCAAAATAGTAAACCATAGAACTGGTTTAACTAATCGCCGTTGTTTTAATTTATCATAAAATTGTTGATGCATTGTTAATCAGTTGACAGGCATCAATATTATTAAGCAAAATTTCACTTTATTTATAGTACATCTTTGAAGTCTTTAATCTATCTACGGAAAGTAAAGAAGATGGAGCCTAGCGGTAATCAATTAAATCAAATGTTTGAAGGTCTAGTGGCAACTGGAATACGCACCATTTTGTGGGACGCCGAAGATAATCTCCTTCATGCAGATTCAGGCATTCTTGAAATATATCAGAATAATGAATTCAACGAGAATTTCGACAAGGTGGTATTAAGAGAAGGAATGAGTTGGCGCGAATGGACTGAGCAGGAAATTAGACTCGGCATTATCCAAATTCCTGATGGATTGAATCATGAAGATTTTATTAAACAGATGCAAAAAGAGCGGCGGAGTATTAAAGCGAGGCGGTCACGTGAGCTTACATTTAGTAATGGCGTGACCGTGTTATCAAATGACATTCGTCTCCAAGACGGTGGACTGTTTAGCAGCTTTTTTGACATTACCGAACAAAAACGGCAGAGCGATAAGTTAGATTCACTATCCAAAGCATTAGATAGTACTGAAAATGCTACTTTTATTTTTGATCGCTATGGAAAATTTATATACGGAAATAAGAGTTTCCATGATCTTCAAAACTCAAGAGGCTTACCAGTTCCAGAGGGTATGACCCATGACGAATGGTTAAGAAGATTGGTGGAAAAGGGTGTTTTCGTTGTTCCAGAAGGGATGACTGCTGAGGAACACCTTAAAAACCGACGGGAAATTAGAGAAAATATTGAACATCAGTATGTAGTTGAAACGGGACGGTCTGACGGAACCTGGGTTCTGGATACTACCACTCGACTTGATGATGGCAGTTTAATAACGGTTGTTTCCGATTTGACGCAATACAAAACTCGTGAATCAGAGCTGCGACGTTTGAGCGATGGTATAAATGCAATATCAAACGGATTGGTGTTTTGGGACGAAAACCAGCGCCTTGTCTTTTGTAACGAAGTGGCATCGGAGTTTTGTAAAAAACATGGTTTCGACCTAAAACCTGGTGTCAAACGAACAGATATGCGAGACCATCTAATTGCCAACGGAATGAAGTCGGGGGCAAGTACAAAAAAAAGTCGAAAAGCCGACGGAATGAAAAACGAGGCGGAGAACCTTGGGAATACAGAGCGGGAGCAGGTTTATTCTGACGGGACAGTGCTCTTGTTTTCCGATAAAACCTTTCCGGACGGTTCGATCATAAGTGTTTACACTGATATCACAGAATTAAAAAATCGCGAGGCCGATCTTAGGCGTTTGAGCGATGCTATCGAACGAATCCCAAATCAAGTAATGTTTTGGGATCAGGATAGTCAATTAATTATAGCAAATAAGCAAAGTAGAAGTTTTCAGGAAAAGTACGGTTTTTCTATGGAGCCAGGCGCTCTTAGGCTAGATATGAGAAGGAATCTTATCGAAAAGGGAATGATTAAAGAGGGGGAGACGGCAACTGAAGATAAGGACCGGAAAGCGGAGTTAAAGATACTTGAAGAAAAGGGATATCATGAAAGAGAAAGAATTTTTACTGATGGGACTGCACTTCTATTTTCGGACACGTTGTTGCCTGATGGATCTGTTATAAATTTTGCTACGGATATCACAGAACGTAAACAGCGTGAAGAAACAAATCGCCGTCTGACCGAAGCTGTGGAACTGATACAAAATGGTGTGATGTTTTGGGACAAAGACAGTCGTCTTATTATGGCAAACCAGATTGCAAGAGATTTTCAAAGTAAATTCGGTTTTGACCTGAAACCCGGTGTACACAGGCTTGAAATGAGAAGAGCGATGGTCGCTGCTGGAATGATGGCGGAAGACAGTGTGGGTATGGATCAAAAGTCGCTTTCTGAAAAGCAAGCATATCTTCAAGAACATGGAAGTGAAAGCGTTGAACGAACCTTTGAAGACGGGACTGTCTTTCTGTTTTCAAATGCGATCGTTTCGGATGGCTCAGTTATTAATTTTTTTACCGACATAACCGAACGTAAAAGACGAGAGGAGACAAATAGAAGATTAACTGAAGCTCTCGAGCAAATTCCTAATGGAATGTCTTTTTGGGATACAGATGGAGGGTTGATACAAGCTAATAAAAAAGCACAAAATCTATGGAAAAGTTTCGGTATTGAATTAGCCCCTGGTGAAACTAGATCGCGAATGCGAGAGTTAATGCTGGAAAAAAATGCAGTTGTACTAGATTCGGGAAAGACGAAAGAACAACAAAGAGCAGAGCGGGAAAAGTTTTGGCAGGAATTAGAATCGGATGAAGTCCGTGAAACAGAATTTACTAGTGGAAATACCATTTCATTCACCACAACAAGATTACAGGACGGGAGTACCTTAGTTTTTGGATCCGATATCACAGAACTGAAGAAGCGGGAAAGAGACTTGGAGGCTGCAAAAATAGAGGCTGACGAGGCCAATGAAGCAAAAAGTCAATTTTTAGCAAACATGAGCCATGAGTTGCGCACGCCTCTAAATGCGGTAATTGGTTTAACTGAAATGTTGAAGGAGGACGCTGAGGACGATGACTTGGATGACTATCTTGAACCACTAGACCGAATTCACAATGCCAGCCGGCATTTATTAACGTTAATTAATGACGTGCTAGATCTTTCGAAAATAGAAGCAGGAAAGATAGAACTTTATTTTGAGACGTTCATTGTCTCGGATATTATGCGAGATATCATTGCAACATCAGAACCATTAGCTCAAAAAAATAATAATGAACTCATCTTAGAAAATAACTTAGACTTTGATTCGATGCATTCGGACCAAACGCGGGTTCGGCAAATAGTATTAAATTTAGTATCAAACGCCTGCAAGTTTACCGAAAATGGTCAGGTGACACTTGCACTGAATTCTCGTTCAAAAAAAGAAAAGCAGATTTTGGATATTGTGGTGACTGATACCGGAATAGGTATGTCCAAGGAGCAGGTGAGAAAATTATTCCAAGCGTTCACGCAAGCTGATAGCTCAACAACACGTAAATATGGAGGAACCGGATTAGGGTTAATAATTACAAAGCATCTAAGTCGAATTATGGGGGGTGATGTTGAAGTAAGCAGTGTGGAAGGCGAGGGTACAACATTTACTGCCTCTATCGTAATAAACGCCGACGACACAGAAAACGTAGAAGCGCAAGCCATTAAATATGATGCGGTTGTTTTGAATGATGGAGATCAGTTATCCTCATCAAATGCAGAACACACAATACTTATAATTGATGATGATCCCACTGTCAGGGACCTTATGAAAAGACAGCTCCAAAGAGATGGGTTTGGCGTATTAATAGCAGAAGATGGTCCGTCGGGTATAAAAATGGCGATTGAAACGCGTCCCGATGCCATTGTTCTCGACATCTTAATGCCTGGAATGGATGGTTGGTCAGTTTTACGAACCCTAAAAGCAAGCGAAGAAACAGCAAATATACCTGTAATTATGGCCTCAATTTTAGACGAAAAAAACCGTGGTTTCTCTTTAGGTGCTGCAGATTATTTATCGAAGCCCGTCGAACGGGATCGTTTGATTTCTTCAATAGAAAAATTGATAGGTTCAGGGGACGGCAAGACTGTTTTCATTATAGAGGATGACGAAGAACTTAGGTTTCTTCTTCGGGAAGCGTTAACTAAAGAATCTTATTTAGTGATAGAAGCGGAAAATGGAAAAGTTGCTCTTAATGAGCTCGAGGAGGCAATAGAATCTCCTGACCTAATATTATTGGATCTCAATATGCCCGTTATGAATGGCTTTGAGTTCTTGGAGGTTTACAGGGAAAAATTTGGCAATAACGTGCCTATAGTCGTTGTTACAGGCGCTGATTTAAACGAAAAGGACAAGGAATTTCTTTCCGGTGAAGTCACACGTATCCTGGAAAAAACCCCTGATACTGAAGGTACGATAGCTAGTGACGTGGCTAAAGTATTAAGAAATGTGAAAATGGGATAAGACGATGACAAAAATATTATATGTAGAGGACAACGAAGATAATATTTATATGCTATCGCGACGCTTGAAACGGAAGAATTTCGATCTCGTTATCGCAAGAGACGGAGAAGCCGGCGTTCAGGCAGCTCAAACAGAAAACCCAGATATAATCCTCATGGATCTTAGCTTGCCGGTTCTTGATGGCTGGGGAGCAACAAGAAAGTTAAAAAGTGATAACGCCACGAAAAATATTCCTATCATAGCACTGTCTGCCCACGCCATGGAAGAACACAAATCCAGTGCTATAGAGGCAGGCTGTAATGATTACGATACCAAGCCAGTTGATTTTGCGAGACTTTTGTCCAAAATAGAAGAGCAATTAGGAAAGGCTCAGTCTCAATGATTTCTAACGAAAGTGAAATCCTTGTTGTTGATGATATAGAGGATAACAGATACACGCTTGAGCGCCGACTAAAACGGGATGGTTATGAAAATATAACTTTAGTTGATGGTGGTGCTGCTGCATTGGAATTGATAAATGAACGGCAGTTCGATCTGGTGCTGTTAGATTTGATGATGCCGGAAATCAGCGGGCTGGATGTTTTAAAAAACCTGAAGTCGGACCCCTTGCATCGTAATATTCCAGTTATCATGGTCACTGCAGCTGACGAGGTGGAAACGGCTGCTGAATGCATTACAGTGGGGGCCGATGATTTTATTACGAAGCCTTTTAATAAAACGCTCTTGCGCGCCCGAGTAGCCGCATCACTTGAAAAAAAGAAATTACGTGATCAAGAGGCAATTTATCTAAGTCGAATAGAGAAAGATAAGCGTAAATCGCTAGATTTAGTTCGTTCATTCTTGCCAAAGTCAGCAGCATCGGAGATTAAATCTTTAGGTAAAGTCACTCCCCGGAGATATGAAGATGTAGCTATACTGATTTGTGATTTGGTTGGCTTTACCAAGTTTTGTGAAAATAATTCCCCAGAGACAGTTGTCGAAGAGCTTGAATCTGTATTTGGGTTATTTGAAAAAATATTTGAAGACCACTCTATAGAGAAATTAAAAACGGTAGGAGACGCTATCGTGGGGGTTTCGGGAATATCTGATGAGGCTGATGAGCCAGTATATGATATCGNTAAGTGCGCTTCCAATTTACGAGAGTTGTCTATAGCGGGAGAAATTAAATGGGATCTGCACCTCGGTATCCATTTTGGTCCAGTGGTAGCTGGCGTTATCGGTCAGAAATCCATGCAGTTTGATTTCTTGGGTGAAACGGTAAATACGGCGTTCAATATATGTGGCTTGTCGGAAAAGAACGATATTTTGATCTCCAACGATGCTTGGATGCAGTCACGTACGGAAATAAAGGTAACGTCTATCGGTGCTGACAAATTGAGAGGAAATCATGCAATCGAAATATTTAAATGCATAGACGTTATTTGATTTTTCGGTAAGTCTTCATCAATTGACAAAAAATACTAAGTTGCTCGGATTGTTGCTATTCAGTCTGCTGTTAGCAGGTCCCTTGCTCGCATTGGGAGAGGTAAAAATCATGGGTAAATCATGGTGGGAGGCATCAAGAGANTCGNCTGGCATATCACCAAACCCCGAGATTTTTCGGGATGCTATCGTTCAGGTCTTTGCNGCACGCGCCTTTAGCTGGCGCGGAATTTTAGGGGTTCATACCTGGATAGCAGTTAAGCCAACAAATGCCTCGACGTACACAGTTTATCAGCTAGTGGGTTGGCGTCTTAGGAGAGGAGAAAATCCGGTAGTTATTGAGCACGATATTCCGGATCGCCTATGGTATGACGCGATGCCAGAGTTGCTCGTTGACGTTCGTGGAGCCGGCGTTGATGCCGTGATTGAAGAGATCGACATAGCAGCGAAATCTTACCCATATAAAAACACCTATTCAGTTTGGCCAGGACCAAACAGCAATACGTTCATTGCATGGATTGGACGACTTGTACCAGAGCTTCGTCTAGACTTGCCGGCNACCGCAATAGGAAAAGATTGGCTAGGCGGTGGGAAAATTTTTGCCAGAGCGCCTAGCGGTACTGGATATCAGTTNTCGCTTTTTGGGNTTTTTGGCATTCTATTNGGGTTGGAGGAGGGACTGGAAATTAATATTTTCGGATTAAACTTTGGAATTGATGTGCTTGACACAAATTTGCGCCTACCCGGGATCGGGAGAATTGGTTTATCTAACACGGTTAAACCCAGAACTCTTTAGAAGCGGGGGATCTCTGCAGACTTTTTGCTTGAACTAATATAAGTCTTAATATGTAAGTTAATGGTATCTAAAGTTTCGATTAACAAGCAATAAAAGGAAAAGGTGTGACCTTGAAAGACAAATCATTGAGCTCGAGTTCTGAAATACCTGTTTTGGATATGGCGCCTATGATNAATGGAGAAGATATCCAGAAACTTGCGGCTGAGCTTAAATCGGCCTGCAAAAAAATAGGGTTTTTTTATGCTTTGAATCATGGTGTGCCAGAAAGTGTAATAGAGAACGCCTTTGGGGCTTCGCGGCGCTTTTTTGAACAGCCGGTAGAATGGAGAATGAAGGTACATAAAGATCGTTTTCATCGTGGATATTTACCTTTAGGCACCACAAAGTACCCTGGGAAGGCAGCTGATTTAAAAGACAGCTTTGATATAGGGGTAGATTTACCGCTGGACCATCCAGATGTTCAGGCAGGACTTCCCTTGCACGGCCCCAATCAGTGGCCGGCTGGAGATTGGTTAAAAGAACCTGCTGAACAGTATTTTTCCTCCGTAAAGTCCTTCGGTTTTAAATTACTGAAATTATTTGCAAAGAGTCTCGACCTGGAAGATAACTTTTTCTTANGGCACTATGATAATCCAACAATACTTATGCGTATGTTGCATTATCCACCGCAATCAAAGGCAGAAGAGGAAGGTTCCGTCGGTGCTCTAGCTCATACAGATTACGGCGTTATTACTGTATTGGCGCAGGACCCATTGGGTGGTTTGGAACTTGAACGTCGAGATGGGAGCTGGATAAAGGCTCCATATATTCCAGGGACTTTTGTGGTGAATATCGGCGATCTTATGGGAAGATGGACAAATGACGTNTATCGCTCNAATAAACATCAAGTTATAAACCGGCTAGACGTTGAGAGGTTTTCTATACCCTTTTTCTTCAACCCTAATCATAGNGCGGTTGTAGAATGTATTCCTACTTGTAAAACCTCAGAGAGGCCCGCCCGCTATCCGCCTGTCGTTGCCGGGGAATATATAGCCAACAAAATTCGGTCGAACCAAGGCTTCAAGGGCTAGGCTTTTTCTCTCAATCATTTTTAAAAATTAATAGAACAACACCGCCCTATTCAGCGGCGAGNGGCTGCCGTCTTATTTGGAAGCCATATTTTTTATCAAGCTCCAGGGTTTCGAGTATATCTAAGCCCTTGTCTAATTCTGCGCCTTCCAAAAGACGTAAGGGTTTTCGAAGTGGACCAGCCGGCAGGCCAACGGCATGCATTAAACTTTTTACACTAACAGGGTTTATATGAGAATAATTGTATTTTAATAACTCGAGGTTCTTTAACCATGCCTCGCGGCAGGCGAATGCATCATCACCTGTTTTCCACGGTGTAGAAATAACGGCCATTTCCTGCGGAATAATATTGCCGCTCATGTTGGCTGTGCCATGCCCGCCTAATGACATCATAGAGATCACCAGTCCTAAATTTGGCGCGCAGCAACACATAAGGGCGAGGTCCGGCTTGGCGGCGCAGAGCTCAGCCGCTTGTCCAACGCGGGTAGTAGACTCTTTAAGAACTACGATGTTTTCATGCTCGGCCAGCTTTAAAATATCTGTGGTTGTTAAGTCTGTTTTAACTCGCGGCGGATTATTATAAAAACCGATTGGTATGCTCGATGCGTCGGCTATCTCTAGGCAAAAATCTACGATATCTGCGTTAGATGCACAGATATAAGCGGGAGCAGCGATGATTGCCCCATCGGCGCCATGGATTCCTGCATGATGGATAAAATCCTTCGTGGTTTCAGTATTTTGTCCCGTGCATCCNTAATAGAAAAGCATACTTCCGTTATGGAATTTCATTGTTTCCTCTACGATCCGCTTTCTTTCCTCTGTGGAGAGCATAGAAACTTCACCGGTGGACCCCATGATTAAGACAGCTTGCGTTCCATTTTCTTCATGAAATTTTAATAACGTTCTAAATCCTTCAAAATCAATACTTCCATCATTATTGAAGGGTGTTATTAGAGCCACGAACGAGCCTTGTGGTTTGATATGGGCCATGAGCAAACTCCCGGAAATTACTTTTTTATAAAATCTACGAGCTAAAAGTATATACTTCAAAGAGTCTGAAAGTAAAAAAAAATGTTTTTTCTGTTCTTAGGAATGGCTTTTTAAAAACTTGCGGGTTAGCCAAGATATTTGTTTGCTTCTTGTTTCTGGCAGCATATGGCCACCGAAATTCAGACAGTATTTAGTTGTAGTTTTTATTCCATTCGCAATATTGTCAGCGTGCCACGACGGCATCAAAAGGTCATCTTTACTAGAAATTACTAGGCTCGGACTGGTTATTCTGGGTGTGAAAAGCCGNGTATCATAATCGAGAATACTATTTAATCTTTTTTTTATCTGGTCCGCTTTGTGNGGAGAAGATTTAGCTNCAATGGCTAGATCCTCAAAAGCTTCCGTATGTTTTCTTTTATAGATAGCAGGGAATAGAATAGTGAAATTAAAGTGAGCATAAGTGTATGGGGACAAGTATTGTGCCGCTTCAATTCGGAGNTTTTGCATTGTGATCAGCTGTTCGTCTGCATAACTCCAGGGATTTACTAANCTAAGAGTTTTTACACGGTCCGAAAAAGAATCAGCGTAAGCGATACCNAACCCACAGCCAGTAGAATGACAAAAAAGGTGCGCCTCTCTCAATTGCAGGTGGTCCAATAGGCAATTAACCTCACTGACTCTCTCAGGAATACTGGCGTCATATTCGTCAGAATTTGCTAGGCTACGCCCAGTGCCTAATTGATCAAATAAAATCACAGAGAATTTTCTTGATAAACTCTCCACTAAAGCTTGAGTGCCGTTTGGGCCTTTGCTTTGCGGAAGCAACAGTAAAACCGGGAAGCCGGTTCCATACACTTCATAATAAATTGCACCTTCGGGATGGGGGACGACCGGCATCAGGATAGCCTTCAAGGACTGTGAGTTTAATCAATAGAGTATTATGTTATTATCAAAGAATATATATTGGAAGATATGAAAAGGGATATACGGCATGGCTAATGAAATAGCGTTGATCTTAGGCGTGGGCGCTGAGGATGGGATAGGGGGAGCCTTATGCAAAAGGGCGGCGCGGGATGGACACCATGTCGTTGCTGTCGGTCGTACTGACGAAAAGTTAAAAAGAATTGTCGAGGCTATAAAGGATACGGGGGGAGACGCCAGCCGTCTTGTTGTCGATCTAACGAAAGAGTCTGAGATTCTATCTTTATTTGAAAAGGTCGACGAGATGAAAGGTACATTAACATTCGTCGGCTATAATGCGGGAAATGCGTTCAGATGTGAAACGGACCAGATGACAGCTGCTTTTTTTGAGGAGGCTTGGCGTATCTGCTGTTTGGGCGGCTTCATCAGTGGACGGGAAGCGGCTAAACGTTTAAGTGCAAACGGTTCTGGCACTATTGTATTCACTGGTGCAACCGCGTCTCTAAAGGCCCGACCGCCTTTTCTGGCATTTGCTTCCGCAAAGTTTGGTTTACGAGCTGTTGCAGGCGGACTGGCAAGAGAGTATGGCCCAAAAGGAGTGCATATAGCCCATGTTATAATTGACGGCGGCATTAATGGTAATGTTATTAGAACAAAGGCGCCGGATAGAATTACCGCTGCCGGAGAAAATGGTATGTTAGATCCAATTGCTATTGCTGACACTTACTGGCAATTGCATCTTCAACATCCGTCGGCATGGAGTTTTGAAGTTGATCTTAGGCCGTTCAAAGAAGTTTTTTAAACTTTAGAAGACATAATTTGACTACTGATAAAACCTATAAATGACCTGACAANAACAGAATACAATGGTTATCTCGTTAGGCGCCTAAATTTATAAAATATATGGAAAGATTCAAGAAACATGGAAACTCTTTTATCGCGCACCCCGACACTTCAGAGAAATATGGTGCTTGTAGCTTCCATGTTATTCATGATTATAGGTACTGGAAGCGTCTATTTTATCGTCGTTGCTCTAAAACCCATAAGTTTGCAGTTCGATTGGCCTCGGGCCGTGCCATCGATAGCGTACGCATTGCAATATTTTGCCGCAGGTTTTGGCGGAATTCTTATGGGGTATTGGCTCGATAAATTTGGGCTTGGGGTTCCGGCTTTTATTGGGGCGACAATGCTTGGCACTGGTTCTATTTTGACTTGTTATGTGTCTAATCCTTGGCATCTTTATGCTATCTATGGAATAATAATGGGGCTTTTGGGCCGGTCCACACTCTTCACACCATTGACTGCAAATATTACGCTCTGGTTTGAGCACAATAAGAGTAAAGCAGTCGGAATAGTCGGTTCGGGCCAGGCGTTAGCAGGCGCAGTTTGGCCCCCTATTTTTCAAACATCGTTCGATAGTATTGGATGGCGGGACACCGCATTTTGGTATGGTATATTCTGTCTATTAACGATGTTGCCTTTGGCATTTATACTTAAACAGAAGCCCCCGATAGCAGAACAGAAACAGAGTGATGGCAGCCGCGAAACAGCTTCCTTTGAAACAAATAAGGCGCAAACCTCTTTAGGCTTATCACTATTAACTGTACAAATCACTTTAGCCATTGCGTCGGTTGGTTGCTGCGTCGCTATGGCCTTACCGCTAGCCCATATGGTCGCCCACGTTAGTGATCTGGGTTACGATTATGCAACGGGTGCTAGATTACTATCGTTGATGCTCGCTACAGCTGGTATTTCAGCATTTTTTGGCGTCGGTTTTCTGGGTCGGAGATATGGGGGCTTGAAAACAATTTTTATCTTTTCAGCTATCCAAGGTTTCTTTCTATTTGCATTAATATTTGCTGACGATATTTGGATGATTTACGTTGTGGCCATATTTTTTGGTATAGGGTATGGGGGCGTCCTCCCATGCTACCCTGTTATAGTCCGGGAGTTTCTGCCAGCCTCGCAGGTG
Source organism: Rhodospirillaceae bacterium (assembly GCA_002701455.1). GTDB lineage: Bacteria > Pseudomonadota > Alphaproteobacteria > Thalassobaculales > Thalassobaculaceae. Next base: position 4,057 of record NZVJ01000064.1, on the reverse strand, counting down.
GGGAGGCGTACAGCATTGGTGATTGTGTGTGCAAGTGGCGGGATGGCTTTGGGTTCATGGCTTGGAGGAGCTTTGTACGATACGACAGGCTCGTACTCTCTGGCTTTTACCATTGGCGTTGGGTTCAATATTTTTAACCTATTTATAATAGGTTATCTAATTCATAGGAATTCCAGTCGTAAAGATGCTTTCGCATAGCTATTTCAGTTAAAGCAAAAGAAGCTCGTCGTAGCCGCTCGCTGCGACTTGGTCGCATCGCTCACGGTATTCCGGTGCCGTGCCGCTATACCGCACGATCGTGCGTGTTTGCTTNCCTTCCACATTAAGGTTTATTCCAGTCATCCATGAATCAATTTCATTAGATAGAAGCCCTTCCGCTTTTTCATGAACAAACTTATGCCAGTTTTCCACTGATTGCGCGGGCGCCTCTGCCGTCGTTAGCTCTTTTGTGGTCATATATTCGATAAGATCACTGATCCATTCGACACTNTATTCAATGCTCCGTGGGTTGTTACCGAGAGCGGCGTGAGGNCCTAGAATCATAAACATATTTGGGAAGTCATCTACCATGACACCAACAAAGGTTCGCGGGCCATGTTTCCACTTATCTTTCAGAAGTCTACCTTCTGTGCCCNTTATATCTATTCTNTCAAATGCCCCTGTTACAGCGTCAAAACCAGTAGCATATATTATAACATCAAATTCATAATCTCTCTTTCCAGTTTTAATGCCTGTTGGCGTGATGCGTTCAATTGGGTCATCTAACATACTAACAAGTTCGACGTTGGATTGATTGTAGACTTCGTAGTAATAGGTCTCTTGAGGGACCCGTCGTGTCCCAAAACCATGGTCTTTGGGTATCAGCATCTCGGCTANTTTAGGGTCATTAACNCTCTTTCGGATTTTATCTGCAACAAAGTCAGACATAAGTTTATTGGCTTTTCTATCGATGAGCATATCCCTAAAATTACCTTGCCAGATACCAAATCCTTTACCGGCATATCTGTCCTCGTAAAATTCTAGACGTTCCTTTTCGGTTACCTCGAAGGTACCTCTTGGGTCTATCGTATGTACGAANCATGCCGCAGTTCTNCGGCACAATTCAAATAGCTCTGGATAGCCTGCTCTTATTTGNTCCATCTCCTCCTTTGAGATTGGTCCATTATGCAGAGGCGTACACCAATTTGGCCGTCGTTGAAAGACGGTCAGTGTTTTTGCAGTTTTTGATATATCTTGAATAGCTTGGACGCCGCTCGCTCCCGTACCAATAACTGCTACACGTTTATCCTCATAGTCAATTCCTTCNTTGGGCCAAAGGCCAGTATGACACCATGGCCCCGCAAAATCCCCAATTCCTTTAAATTTTGGCATTGTTGGTGTTGAAAGAAGCCCAACACCAGTTACAAGAAAGCGCGTCCTGTAAGTATCGCCATTTTCGACGCCTATCGTCCAGCTATGAGAATTATCAGNATAATGCGCGTATTTGACCCTTGAAGAAAATTTTATATCTTTTCGTAGTTCAAATTTATCAGCAAAATAATTGCAGTATCGTTCAATCTCAGGCTGTCCTGAGAAATGTTCTGTCCAATCCCATTCATCCAGAAGTTCTTTTGAAAACGAATATCCATATGAGTAGCTTTCTGAGTCAAAACGAGCACCGGGATATCGATTCCAGTACCATGTCCCACCCACGCCTGTGCCGGCTTCTAGTATGAGGACTTTTAAACCGAGCCCTCTCAATTTATACAATTGATACATACCGGACATGCCGGCACCAATAATTATCGCATCAAAATCAAGGTTCAAAGTGTTGCCGTTCATAGTTTAATTTTTATATCCTTTTTATTTGGCAGTCCCTTTTCAGAAAAGGCGTTTTTCCTTTTTTATTTTCACCATTTTACGCCAATAAAATTCGTTGAGAATGTATCTAACTTTATACCCGTAAAAATCAATCTAATTACGCACATTAACGTTTTGTGATTAAACGTATTATGTTGGAGCCAAATAGCCCTAAAAAGGCAAGTAATAAAAAGACTGCAGCTAAGGGCTGAGTAAAGATAAGCCACCACTGACCTTCAAACATCATAAGTGAGTTTTGCAAATTAGTTTCGACCATTTCGCCCAATATTAGGCCAACAGCAATAGGCGCAACTGAAAAACCAAAACGTCTCACAATATAGCCAATCACTCCAAACAACATCACGAGCCAGACATCTAACATGGAATTGCTGAGAGCGTATGCTCCTATGATAGAAAGGCAAAAGACTATAGGCCAGAGAATGGCGGTAGGAACAAGAGATATCCTGGCAAATATTTTAGCCGCATACAATCCCATAAACATAAACATAAGATTGGCAAGAAACATCGCGCCAAAAATGGAGTAAACTTTATCCACTTGCTCTGTGAAGAGATAAGGTCCTGGTCTGAGACCGTGTACCATTAACCCCACCAAAATGATTGCAGTGGTGCCGCTCCCTGGAATTCCAAGCACCATGGTTGGCACCATAGCACCTCCTGTGGCCGCATTATTTGCAGCTTCAGCACCTGCGATTCCTTCCACAGAGCCTTTACCAAATTCCTCGGGTTTTTTTGACCATCTCTTTGCTTCGGCATAACCAATCATTGAAGCAACGGTCGCTCCTTCCGCAGGAAGAATTCCAATAAAAGTTCCAATGCCGCAAGAACGCAGAATCGTCTTCCAGATCCGTTTATAATCTAGCATTGTTGGAAGTAATACCGCCTTCATGGTCATGGTATTAACTACTTCATTGACCCGTTTTGATTGGACGAGAAGTTCGGAGAGAGCAAACAGGCCGATCATAACGGGAACGAAACTCAATCCTTCATATAACTCGTAGTTTCCAAACATAAAACGTTCGATGCCTGTCGCTTTTTCTGCACCAATAGTTGCTAACCAAACACCAAATACGCCGCCTATTAAATTTTTAATAGCTCCCCCTGCACTGATGGTAGCGAGCATGGAAAGCCCAAATAGCGTCAGAGCAAAATATTCTGGCGGGCGGAATTCATAAGCAACTCGCGCCAGCATAGGGGCCGCTATGCATAGTACGATCACCGAAAAAATTCCTCCTATCGTGCTTGAAATCACCGCTATACCCAGAGCTCTTCCGGCTTCCCCTTTTTGTGCGAGAGGGTAACCATCAAAAGTAGTGGCGGCCGCGGCGGAAGTTCCCGGCGTGTTTATTAAAATGGCAGTAATCGACCCCGCAAAAGTAGCGGAAACATAGATTGTTGCGAGCACGGTAATAGCATGCACGGGGTCCATTGTAAGTGTAAATGGCAATAGCAAGGCTGCCCCAGTCGTCGCCCCTAAACCAGGTAAGACGCCCAAAATGACGCCTAATATAGTTGTGATAAAAATTAAAAAGATAAGATAGGGGTCTAAAAACACTGACCCCATAGCCATGAGTGCGTCAATCATGTTGCATTTCCACTATCCGTAATACCAATCGGTTAACAAGCCTCGCGGAAACCGAATTTTAAGAACTAAATCAAATAGAAAAAATATCACTAACGGTGTAGAAAGTGCCAGTGCCAGGTTCACTGCCAGGCGCCGTTCACCCCAGAGGCGGCACATCAGAAACATAACCACCGCTATGCCTATGAACATATCTATGTACTGCGTTATTATAAAAAAAAGAACAAATAATATTATCGAGCCATAGGTTGGAAAACCTTCTAATGGAATGCTGCCGGGTGGATTGCGCGAAAACTCCCACAGCATTAAAAGCGATAAAAAAATATTTAACCCCATAAGAAAAATTGGAAATACGCGGGGCTGCATTCCTTCTCCAACGATGACCGGCGCAGCCTCTTCAAGATTCAAGGCTGCTATAATAACAGCTATCGAAAGTATTATTACTGAGCTCGGTAAGATGTAAATGTTTTGTTTCATAATTTCCAACTATAAGCAAAGTTACCCCCCTGAATAAACAGGGGGGTATAATTGAAGAGTTGGTTTAAAAGGCTATTTAATCCCCATTTCCTTCAAGGCGGGCCCAAACTGATTTATCATTCGAGCAATTTGCTTTCCCCA
>NZVJ01000063.1 GCA_002701455.1 Rhodospirillaceae bacterium | reverse complement strand
AACTGAAAGCTCTTCTGCCCCCCTCCAGAAGAGGCCAAAGAAAGCAGAAGAAGCAAATACCCAGCTGAATGAAAGTATAAAAATACCCAGCTTAAAAACCTCGACTAAAGTGAGTAAAATTAACTCAATCCCTACTGAGAACGAAACTAAAAAGATTTATTTAAAAGCGATTGAAGACTGCTGGTTAGAAATACAAAATGCAGGTGGCGAAGTTATTTTGAGTCGTATCATTAGAACCGGAGAGACAATAAAGCTTCCGTACGAAAAAGGTCTTTCTTTAAGCACGGGCAACACAAAAGCTCTTGTTATAACGTACAACAAGAAAAATTTTCTTGGCTTTGACAAGAATGACCGGATTGCTAAGAACAGGTTGTTAAATAAGTGGCAAGAGTGAATGCCATAAAGAAGAGGACATTAACTTTGAGCTATAAGAATAATCCTGAGTTAAATCTCCAAACAATAAAACGGAGAAAGCGTCGGCAAATAATGGTTGGGTCGGTACCTGTTGGAGGAAATGCACCCATCTCAGTTCAGACAATGACTAATACCCTCACGACCGATGTTAAGGCAACGCTTAAACAGATCATCGACTGCGCCTCTGAAGGTGCCGATATAGTGCGGGTGTCATGTCCTGATCAAGCTTCAACACAAAATCTCAGAGAAATTGTTAGAGAGTCCCCGGTACCCCTAGTGGCAGATATACACTTCCACTATCGCAGGGGTATAGAAGCTGCAGAAGCTGGGGTAGCATGCTTAAGGATAAATCCAGGCAATATTGGTGTTTCAGATAAAGTTAAAGAGGTAGTTAAAGCTGCTGTCGATAACGATTGTTCTATGCGCATAGGAGTTAATGCAGGAAGCTTAGAAAGACACTTGCTTGAGAAGTACAAGGAACCGTGCCCTGATGCTATGGTAGAGAGCGCCTTGGAACATGCACGTTTACTAGAGGACAACGATTTCTTTAACTTCAAGATAAGTGTAAAAGCCTCAAACGTTTTTCTTGCAACAGCGGCTTACCAAAAACTTGCTGAGGTGACCGATTATCCACTGCACCTCGGCATAACCGAGGCGGGCAGTTTTAGAGCCGGAACTGTAAAATCGGCAATAGGCATGGGTATGTTATTATTGAATGGCATTGGAGATACAATCCGCGTATCTCTATCTGCTGATCCTGTGGAAGAGGTCCGAGTAGGGTTTGATATATTGAAATCNCTTAATCTCAGNCATCGAGGAGTAAACATAATTTCGTGCCCATCTTGTGCTCGACAACAGTTCGATGTNATCGANACCGTTAAAGTTTTGGAAGAGCGGTTGTCTCATATAACTACACCCATAACATTATCTATTATCGGATGTGTCGTAAACGGTCCCGGAGAAGCAAAGAGCACCGACATTGGCTTGACGGGGGGAGGTAAAAATGTTCATCAAATTTATTTATCAGGACTCGCTAACCATCGCCTAAAAGATGAGAATGTAGTCGACCATATCGTAGACCTAGTTGAGAGGGAGGCGGTCAAGATAGAAACGAGTAAATTCAAACTTAAAAGCGNCAGTGATAATAGCTCAGATCGGAATAACAGTTTGGGGAAAACAGCTAATTTAAAATGAGTTCAATAAATGAAACCCAGGTACAAAGTGACGCTGAAAATTTTGCACTCATAGGCATTAACTCCGGCGTGTGCCCACCACTGATAAGGTCTACCATATTCTCAAACGGAACCGATCTAGTCGAAATTCTCACACCGCTGAATTCTAAAAAAAACCAAAATGTTTATGGAGTACTTACCTGTGACAGAATGGAGATTTATTTTGAAAAACCATTTGCAAACTCTGTAAAAANGGATTTCTTTGGCGTTCTAGGGGCAAGCGCCAAAGTTGATCCTCTTGATTTAGAAAAAATAGCGTACGAACTAAGTGGGGAAGCGGCGCTAGAGCATCTCTTTAGAATGGTNTCGGCATTGGATAGTCAAGTAATTGGCGAACCACAAATTTTAGGGCAGGTTCGCAGCTGCGAAAAACTATCTAGAACAATAGCTCCAAAATCCTATTTTTTAGAGTCTATCTTTCAGTACGCTTACTCTGTAGCCAAACGAGTAAAAACCGAAACAAAAATATCAGAAGGCCCGACNTCCCTAGCGGCAGCAGCTATAAGAGTAGCCCGTAATATCAGCGGTGATCTGACTAGATGCAACGGGGTTATATTCGGGCTAGATGAAATTGCAGTTTTTTTGGCAAAACAATTCGAACAAGCAGGGACTAAACAATTTATCTACGCTGATAGNAAAAAAATAAAACCAAAAATCTCCCAAAANCTAGAAANAGATGCTCACCTGCAACTGCAGGCTCAAATATTGGCCGGCTCAGATATNGCTCTTATTTGCAATAACAATTCAAGCTATACNGTNACTGAGAAACTGGTTCGGTTAGCTTTAAAACTGAGAAAATACAAACCTCTTTTCATCATTGACTTGGGAGCTCCAGAAGCCGTAGAGCCAACGGTGGAAAACTTTGACTCGGCCTTTATTTATAACCTAGAAAATTTAGAGCANCTCGCCGTCGAAGGCATTGAAAAACGACTTTTAGAGAAGCAAGAAGCGGAAGGTATTATTTCAGAAGAACTAAATTCATTTCGCTTAAATTTCCCAGAACCCGATATAGGTGCTTTTGCTAGCGAAATACGGGATGCCCTAGAAGATGAACTACAAAGCATGCTCAAACAAAGACCTAATCTCGACGCTAAAGACGCAAGTTATCTACTTCTAAGAAAGTTTTTACACCAGCCCTTAAAAATCATCAGAGATTTATCTAGAACAAACCAAATGGACCCGAAAACAGAGAATTTAATTAGAGATCTCTTGATCCCCCAAGATGTAGACAGAGGAGACTTACAATGAGTTTTGAGAGCAATTTAGAACGTGTCTCATCTCGTCATCGTGAGTTAGAGATGATGCTGTCGACCTCTAAGGGGCTTTCCGCAGAAGATATTACGAAACTTTCAATAGAATTATCAGAATTAGCACCAATAGCTGAAAAAATTAACGAGGTACGCTCGCTTCAAAAAGAATTAAATGAGAATTGTTCCCTTGCAGATGAAAATCAGCAGGACAAGGAACTGCTTGTACTGATCCAGAGTGAAATAATGGAACTATCAAAATCCATCGGCATTCTTCGTGACGAACTACAACGCCTTTTGTTACCCAAAGACGAAATAAACGAAAAAAATGCTATTTTAGAAGTTAGAGCAGGTACTGGAGGCGATGAGGCAGCTCTTTTCGCAACCGAACTTTTTTCAATGTATCAACGATACTCGGCGCTAAGGGGATGGCGCTTTGATATACTTGAGATATCAGAAAACGATATAGGTGGCTATAGGGAAGCAATTGCATCGATTACCGGTAGATCGGTGTTCGCTCGTCTAAAATTTGAATCGGGAGTTCACAGGGTACAGCGTGTACCTACTACTGAATCGGGGGGACGAATACATACATCTGCAGCTACGGTTGCAGTGCTTCCTGAAGCAGAAGAAGTGGATGTGCATATCGAAGATAAAGACCTTCGAATTGATATTTTCAGGGCAAGCGGGCCGGGCGGGCAATCGGTTAATACAACCGACAGCGCGGTGAGAATAACGCACTTACCCACTGGGATAGTCGTTTCCCAGCAAGATGAAAAATCACAACATAAGAATAAAGCTAAAGGAATGAAGATATTAAGAGCGCGAATATTTGATCTTGAGCGCACCAAACGAGACGCCGAACGTGCTGCAGATCGAAAAGAACAAGTTGGAACTGGTGACAGATCGGAAAGGATCAGAACCTATAACTTTCCTCAAGGCCGAGTGACCGATCATCGGATTAATTTGACATTATATAAAATAGATAAGGTCATAGCAGGAGAAGCCTTAGATGATATAGTAGATGGCTTAACCGCAACCGAGGAGGCCGCCCGCCTTGCGGCTATGCCATGATTTATGATTGAAGAACAAATTAACTGGCCTCAAGTAAGATACAGTATCCGAGAAGTCCTTGAGATAGCCGCCACTAAATTGAAAAATGCAGGGGTTGAGCAACCAATCAAAGATGCCCGGATCTTACTTGGATATAGCTTAGATAAACCATGGGAGCGGTTTTATGGAAAAGAAAGGGAGATAATCAAAAGCGAGCAATTACATAACTATGGTCAGAAAGTTCTCCGGCGCTGTCAACGAGAACCCGTCTCAAGAATTATAGGAAGAAGAGAGTTTTGGAATCTCGAACTTGAAATAACACCGTTTGCTTTAGACCCTAGGCCCGATAGCGAAACCTTAATAGAAGCCGCTCTAGAAAAATTTCCTGACAGAAGCAGACCACTAAATATTTTGGACTTGGGAAGCGGCTCAGGCTGCTTGGTCCTGGCCGCGCTCCAGGAATGGCAACACTCAACTGGGCTAGGAATCGATATTGACCCTCATTGCGTCGAGCTAGCAAAAGCCAACGCTAGAAGAAATGGTCTATCTGATAGAGTAAAATTCCAGGCTGGTGACTGGTCCAATAATTTAGATGAAAAATTTGATATTGTTTTATGTAATCCCCCTTATATACCAACTAATGACATTCTTAAATTAGATGAAGAGGTTCGGTTTTTTGAACCCAAAAAAGCTCTAGATGGTGGCCCAGATGGTTTAGACTGCTATGTTCAGCTTAGTTCTCAATTTAGAAAATTATTAACTGCTCACGGCCTAATTTTTCTTGAAATAGGATTTCACCAGAAAAAACAAATTTGTGAAATTATGAGGATCAGTGGTCTAGATGTCATCGGAATCAAAAAAGATATAGGGCAAAGAGACCGATGTTTAATTTTATCGCATAAACACTGTTGACCAAACGGAGAAATTACGCTTTGATCTTGGCGTGTCGATAGAACACCTTTAACTGTCAGCGTCGATTAGAAGAAACCGCTACGACTGTTTTGTCCAGTTGAAAAAAGAAAATCAAGTTAGGGACAGAATACTATAGGTTTAATAACCGTGGGGTGATAGCTCCGCCAACTTTAATAAAAATGGAAATGCTTAGCGATGAGACAAGGTTCGCACTCAAAACGAAACCGAGGCCGGGGCGGGAATCGACGTTCTGGAACACCAAGCCGCAACCACACATTTGATAGCAATGGACCAGACATTCGAATAAGAGGTAATGCACACCAAGTTCACGAGAAATATATAAATCTCGCTCGGGAAGCCTCTACAAATGGTGAAGCGGTTCTTGCAGAAAGCTATTTTCAACATGCGGAACATTATTATCGCATTTTGAGTGCAATTACCGACGAGTCAAATAGTGAACATAATAAAAATCGCTCAAATCAATCAAGTTCGGGTGAAAATAATAACGCGCAACAACAAACATCGTCTGTATCAAAAACTGGTCAAAATGGGACAGAAAAAGATACGAAGAGTATAGGTCCGGAAGTTGCCAAGGAAGATCAGTCCGCCCTGGAAGTCACAAACAGTGAATCTGAGGAAAATTTGCCTGCTTTTGACATGAAACAGCAGGTAGCTTCTCCAGCAAAACAAGAGGAGCCAGCCCTCGCATTACGAAGTGGTGATCGCCTGAATATTGATTTGGCAAGCGACCAAAACCAGGTCGTGACAGATAAACATTCCCCGTTGAAACTAGAGAATGTTGACGCCTCAGAGGCCCATAAGAATGGACAAAACGGTATAAAAAGAAAGCGTGGTCCGCGAAACAATCCACAAAATGATACAATTGATGATCAATCTTAAAAAAACTTTCGCGGGCAAAACCAGCAAAAATATCTTGATCGCGAAATAGCCTAGCTAAGCTATTAAGTATTTGGATGCTAAACGCGCAACCTTCCTAAACTAGAAAAATCGATAAATTATGGGTAGCTATCTTGTTAAAAAAACAAAGGTACCCATATGACGGGTGTCAACAACAATTTTTTGATGAGAGATGCTTCGTTTCTTAACAAATCACAAGTCGAGAGAAATTTATCGAGATTATGGATATTTTTACCGATACGGCAAAAAAATTACTCACTGATGCAGAAAAATTAGCCATCAGTCGTAAGAACCAGCAACTAACGCCAGAACATATCCTTAAGGTTTTATTATCGGATAGTGATAAACATTATATTGCGTTAGTTAAGGATTCGGGAGGCAATCTTGAAAAGATAGTTAAAGAAATTGATGAAGAATTGGACAAGTTACCACGAGTAATGGGTGACGGGAATCAACATCCAGTACCAACCCAGCAATTTCGAGAAACAATTTCATTGACCAAAGAGAGAGGTCAAAAAACTATACATAAATTGATAACACCAGAAGACGTACTTTTGTCTATTGCTATTAACGATGATCTAAGATCTTCCCGCATTCTTATTGAAAATGGCGTTTCAAAATCGAAACTTAAGCGTCATATCCAGCAATACAGAAATGTAAGTCCAATTGACAGTCCCTCTACTAACGACCAACAAGACGCGCTAGTTAAGTACACCCAAAATGTTACTAATGCGGCGGTTGAAGGTAAGCTCGATCCAGTTATTGGGCGTGAAGACGAAATCAAACGAACAATACAAGTAATTTGTCGACGAACAAAAAACAATCCAGTTTTAATTGGTGAACCCGGCGTGGGGAAAACAGCCATTGTCGAGGGTCTTGCTCTGCGAATTGTGAATGGCGATGTTCCCGACGGTTTGAAAAATAAGTGCCTTTTAAGTCTCGATTTAGGTCTACTGATAGCAGGAGCGAAATTTAGAGGAGAATTTGAAGAGAGGTTAAAGGCTGTTCTAAAGGAAATCGAGGAAGCTCAAGGTAAAATAATACTCTTCATCGACGAACTCCACACCTTGGTAGGAGCTGGCGCCGCCGACGGAGCCATGGATGCATCAAATATGCTTAAACCTGCGTTAGCAAGAGGCACGTTACATTGTATTGGAGCAACAACATTAGACGAATATCGCAAACATATTGAAAAAGACGCCGCTTTAGCGAGGCGTTTTCAATCAGTTCTAGTGGAGGAGCCAAATTTAGAAAAAAGTATATCGATACTTCGAGGACTTCGTGAGAAATATGAACTTCATCACGGTGTCAAGATTCTTGATGCCGCACTGGTAACAGCGGTGCAGCTCTCAGATAGGTACATTCCTCAGCGTTTTTTGCCAGATAAAGCAATAGATCTTGTAGATGAAGCCGGATCTGCCAGAAGAATGGAAATTGACTCAAAACCGGAAAATATTGATTCCCTAGACAGGAAAGTTGCTCAACTCAGAATAGAGCAGGAAGCATTAAAAAAGGAACCGAGCGACGAGAATAACAAACGCCTCGAACTTCTAGAAACACAATTGACTAAATTTCAAACACAAACCGAGAAACTTACTAAACAGTGGAAATCAGAAATGGCGCTGATGGACCGGACACGCGAAGTCCAAGAGAGATTAGAGGAGGCCAAACATTCTTTAGAATTAGCCCAAAGGGCCAGTGATTATGAAAAAGCAAGTGAACTCCTATATTCTATTATTCCTAATCTGGAGGACGAGCTCGAGCTGTCAAAGAAAAATTCGGATCAAAAAATGGTTAAGGAAGAGGTCACAGAGGACGATATCGCTTCTATTGCATCGAGATGGACAGGGATACCAGTCTCAAAAATGATGGCGGAGGAAAAAGACAAGCTATTATCTATGGATAATTTATTAGGTCAACGTGTCATTGGACAGGAGACGGCGATAATAGCTGTCTCAAACGCAATTCGTAGATCACGGGTCGGTTTAAAAGATCCAAGCAAGCCTATTGGCTCATTTCTTTTTCTTGGCCCGACTGGGGTAGGCAAAACCGAACTGAGCAAGGCTGTGGCTGAGTTTCTTTTTGACAATGAAGATGCGATCGTGAGAATTGATATGTCCGAATTTATGGAAAAGCACAGTATCGCAAGATTGATAGGAGCTCCACCGGGATATGTGGGCTTTGAAGATGGGGGCCTGCTTACAGAGCAAATTCGACGACGGCCATACCAAATCATTCTCTTTGACGAAATAGAAAAAGCGCACAATGATGTGATGAACCTGCTATTACAAGTACTAGACGAAGGGCGGCTAACGGATAGTCATGGTCGAACAGTTGACTTCAAGAACACGTTGATAATTCTGACCTCAAACCTTGGAGCTCAATATCTAGCTAGCTCCGATGGCTCCCAAAATGGTGAAAGCACCGATGATTTGGTCCTGGAAGAGGCAAGAAAATACTTACGACCAGAATTTATTAACAGGCTAGATGATATTATAATGTTTTCGAGGTTAAGTCAGGCCGATATGGACCAAATAGTTGATATTCAGATCAAGAACCTACAGATTCTGTTATCCGATAAAGGCATTCGGATATCTATAGACGAGAAAGCTAAGCAATGGATATCCAAAGAAGGTTATAATCCCATATACGGGGCACGTCCGCTAAAGCGATTGATACAGAAAGGTCTTTATAATTCAATCGCTAATAAAATTTTAAAAAGTCACGCTAAAGATATAGGACACATGCATGTATCTCTAAACGGCAACCGGTTGATAATTAGTGACACATAATAATAGTTAACCAACTATATCAATTACTTACTCTAAATCCATGCGTTCTCTATAATCCCAGCTCATAAGGCTTGAAGGAGTTATCGAAATTATTACCTCTTGGGAGGCTCCCTGCATAAGCCAGTTCCGAAAGAGCGTTTCCCTCCTTCCTAAAAATCGATCATGCAAATGCTCTAGAACTATTCCATTAGGATCGGCCTCCAACTCCGCCAAGCCTTGACCTCTAACTCCATGATACGGTGGTGCGTCAGGAGAAACCTCAAACGCACATCTATTATTATTTGACAAAAGTTTAATAACTCTCGACTTTTTCCGACTTGCGCAAATTATCTTACCTTCCTTGTAAAAAAACCACAAAGAGGCCAAGACAGGCCAACCTCGAGCTGAAATCATAGAAAGTTTCAATGGCACAACGGAACTGCTCAAGTAAGATTCAATTTTGGGCAAGGCCCATGGCCCAGTAATTTTTATTTCTGACATGTTATACTGCCTTTTCCGGCCTAAACTATCTGTTTAGTCTTTATATAAATTTCCTTTAGTATTAATTTTTCACTAATCTATGTATTTAGAAATATAGTAACAATTTAAACCTATTCTTTATATTGTGAAGAGTTCTCATCATGAGAAAAAAAGAGATTACAACCATTGAAGAAGCCTATACTGCTCTTAAATACTATAAATTGCCTTATGCCAAAGTGGCCGTGACAGATATAGACGGTATTCTTCGTGGCAAATACATAGCTAAAAAGAAATTAATAAGCGCTTTGACGGATGGTTTTGGTTTTTGTGATGTTATCTTAGGTTGGGACTCAAATGACCAACTTTATGATACTATAGAGTTTACTGGCTGGAACTCTGGTTTTCCAGATACGCAAGTTACTCCAATACCTGAAACAAGCCGACGCATTCCGTTTGAAAACAATTTACTGTTTTTCCTGGCCGAATTTTCGGGAGGTGCGTCTGCGCTATGCCCAAGATCTATACTTAAAAAGGTAATTGATAAAACCCAAACGCTTGGCTTATCCGCTCTTGCCGGAGCCGAATACGAATACTTTTTGTTTCAGGAGACACCCGAGACTGTAAGAACCAAAAACTATAAAAACTTGGTGCCTTTTACGCCAGGAAACTTTGGCTACTCTATAATAAGAAATTCAGTTCAATCTGACTTTCATAATGCTTTCCTAGAAATGTGCGAATCGATGGATATCCCGCTTGAAGGGTACCACACTGAGACTGGCCCAGGGGTACTAGAGGCAGCAATCGCGGTTGATGAAATTCTTCATGCAGCCGATAAAGCCATTTTATTCAAAACATTCACAAAGATATTTGCGCAAAAGCACGAGCTTATGGCAACATTTATGGCAAAATGGTCAACAGATTATCCTGGCCAATCAGGTCACATACATTTATCGCTTCAAAATAAAAAAGATGAAAATATCTTCTTTGATCCGTCTAAGCCACTCAATATCAGTGATGAAATGCGATGGTTTATCGGAGGCCAACAAAAGCTAATGCCTGAGTTGATAGCGATGGTAGCACCAACCGTAAATTCCTATCGCCGACTTATTCCAAATTATTGGGCGCCAATCGATAATAGCTGGGGCATTGATAATAGAACAGCTGCCATAAGAGTTATTCCAGGAGCTCCCGCCAGTCAGCGGATAGAGTATAGATTAGCGTCTTCGGACTCAAACCCCTACCTTGCCATGGCGGTAGCTTTAGGCTCAGGAATATGGGGTATAGAAAATGAAATTGAGCCTACAAGACCTATACAAGGAAATTTTTGGGAAGAAAGTCAAAAGGATATCCAGCCCCTCCCGCGGAGTTTGGGAGAGGCATCAATCCTTCTTAAGAAATCGAAAGTTGGTAGATCGCTCTTTGGAGATGCTTTTATAGATCATTTCTGCGCCACTCGCGATAGAGAGGAGGATTTATACAGAAATCAGGTTGACGAATGGCAACTAAAACGTTATTTCGAGATCATATAGCGCTCGATTAAATGACTAAAAGAAAAAGAAATTGGGTAACAGCTATTTAATTCAAGATATTTAATTCCTAAACAAGCTTCTGTCTTACTACACCACTTGCTTTGGAAAAATCCATTTGCCCGGGGTATTTTTGCTTAAGCAAAGCCATAGTCTTACCCATGTCTTTTATCGTTTTTGCATCAACTTCTAGCATTGCGTCTTTTATAGCCGCCTGAAACTCTTCTCCCTCTAGTTGGCTAGGTGTAAAACGCCGTATCACATCGATTTCAGCTTGTTCTCTCTGGGCGAGTTCTAGCCTTCCCCCTTGCTCGTAAAGGCGGATTGACTCTTTTCTTTGCTTAACCATTGTATTCAGTAATGCCAAGACTTGGTCATCAGTAATACCATCCGAGTTACCATCAGTTCGTGCACATATGTCTTGGTCTTTAATCGAAGCTAAAATGAGCCGAATCGTCCCCAAAGCGCAGGTGTCCTTTGTTTTCATCGCAACCTTTAGGGCATCATTTAGTTCAGAACGTAACAATTCTCGTGCACCTTTTTCAAAACAACAAAATTATTAGTATGGATTTTCGACCTATAAATGGCGAATTACAAGAAAAAGGCAAGCTTTTTATTTACCGTCTAGGATATGCTATCTTTATATAATGATTACAGGGTTGACCAGCATGCCTCTTTGGCGTATCCAACCTTGCTACTGTCACTCGAGGATTATACACCTATGTCGGACGCCAAAGCGACCGTGCCTTTCGAAAAACGACAAGTAGAGCAACCAACTGGGGCTACTGCCGTATTGGTGCTCTCAGATGGCACTGTTTTTTGGGGTTATGGGGTTGGTTTAGAGAACGATGTCGTTGGCGAAGTTTGCTTCAATACCTCTATGACAGGTTACCAAGAAATAATTACCGACCCATCATATGCTGGTCAAATCATCACTTTTACCTTCCCTCACGTCGGTAATGTTGGCACAAACCTAAGCGATTTAGAGCGTCACGCCCCCGCTGCCGCAGGAATTATAGTTAGATCTGATATTAGTCCGCCTTCAAACTATCGAGCGACCGAAGATTTTTCAGTTTGGTTAGCAAATGTAGGACTAACTGGCATAACTGGTGTAGATACGAGAAATTTGACCCGTCGCATACGGCAGTTTGGTGCTACAAATGGGATTATTTCTTTCTCTAGCAGAAAAGACTTTGATATCGATGAACTGAAGCTCAGAGCTAATCAACATCCCAGCTTATCCGGCAAAGATTTAGCTTCAGTAGTGTCACCCAAAGAACTGACTGAATGGTCAATTGGAACATGGACCTTTGGTTCCAAAGTAACTGAGGATGGGTTTAACCATAAAGTTCAGAAAGATTATCATATTGTAGCGATAGACTACGGCGCTAAACGGAATATATTAAGAAACTTAGCGCAATTGGGAGCTAAGGTTACAATAGTACCCTCCAATATGGACGCAGATACCATTCTCAAACTTCAACCCGATGGTGTTTTTTTATCAAATGGGCCTGGTGATCCTGCTGCCACTGGCGCGTATGCCGTGCCAATAATCAAAGGTTTATTGGATAGCAACACTCCAATCTTTGGAATTTGCTTAGGTCATCAATTGCTTTCATTGGCACTTGGTGCCAAAACAGAAAAAATGAAGAATGGGCATCGTGGTGGTAATCATCCTGTAAAACAAATTGAAACTGGGAAGATAGAAATCACGAGCCAAAATCATGGTTTCGTTATATCGGAGAATACTTTACCACCATCAACCACTATCACTCATCGATCTTTGTTTGATGGGTCCATCGAGGGCTTTAAAATTGCTGAAAAGAATGTTTTTTCTGTGCAATACCATCCGGAGGCATCACCTGGGCCCACAGAGGGCGATTACCTTTTTCGTCAGTTCTTAAAAATAATTAAGGAGGCAAGGTCATCAAATAATGCCTAAACGTGACGATATTAAATCTATTTTGATAATTGGTGCTGGACCTATTGTAATTGGGCAGGCGTGCGAATTCGATTACTCTGGAACTCAGGCATGTAAGGCACTGAAGGAAGAAGAATATCGGATTATACTGCTCAACTCCAATCCTGCTACCATCATGACAGATCCGGGTTTAGCAGATGCAACATATGTTGAGCCTATCACCCCAGAAACGGTAAAATACATTATAGAAAAAGAAAGTCCCGATGCAATCCTACCAACGATGGGAGGACAAACCGCGCTTAACACTGCTTTGGCCCTAGCTAAAGACGGTACGCTGGAAAGCCTAAAAGTGGAACTTATAGGCGCGAATTTAGAAGCCATAGAAAAAGCCGAGGACCGCTTACTATTTCGAGAAGCTATGGATAGAATAGGATTAGAGTCACCTCTCTCACATTTAGTTTCGAGCGAAGAAGAAGGCGCAAAGGCTATAAAAGATTTAGGGCTCCCAGCTATACTGAGACCATCTTTTACACTTGCTGGCACAGGTGGGGGGATTGCTTATAATCTAGATGAATTTGATGAAATACTCCGAAATGCATTGAGACTTTCTCCGGTTGGAACAGTTTTAATAGAAGAATCTGTTCTTGGGTGGAAAGAATTTGAAATGGAAGTGGTTCGAGATAAAAATGACAACTGCATAATTGTTTGTTCCATTGAAAATGTAGACCCAATGGGTATACATACTGGCGATTCCATTACTGTAGCTCCAGCACTAACTTTAACGGATAAAGAATACCAGCGTATGAGAACGGCATCACTTGAGGTGCTAAGAGAAATCGGAGTTGATACAGGTGGTTCAAATGTNCAGTTCGCAGTGAATCCTGCGACTGGCCGTCTGGTTGTTATAGAAATGAACCCCAGAGTATCGAGATCATCTGCGTTNGCATCCAAGGCTACTGGATTTCCAATCGCTAAGATTGCTGCCAAACTTGCGGTTGGCTACACGCTAGATGAACTAGAAAACGATATTACTAATGAGACCCCCGCTAGTTTTGAACCCACCATCGATTATGTAGTAACCAAGATACCAAGATTTACCTTTGAAAAATTTCCTGGTGCAGAGGCTACACTAACCACTTCNATGAAGTCGGTTGGTGAGGCTATGGCTATTGGAAGAACGTTTTTAGAGTCCCTTCAAAAAGCACTTAATTCGATGGAAACTGGATTGACTGGGCTTGATGAGATCGCCTTACCAGAAACAGCTGAGCCATACCCTGATAAAAGTGCGCTGATAGCGAGGCTTTCGGAACCTGTGCCGGAGCGTTTACTGAGAGTAGCACAAGCTCTACGCATTGGCCTCACCGTAGATGAAATATATGAAGCATGCTCAATCGACCGATGGTTTTTAAGACAAATCGAATTCTTGATTAACATTGAAAAAAATGTGCTCGAAAACGGGCTACCAGAGCAAAAAGAAGGGATTTTTCAATTAAAACGCCTCGGTTTTTCTGACGCAAGATTAGCCAAACTCGCTAATAAGACAGAACAGGATATCGCGGAATTACGAAAGAGATTCTCTGTTAATCCAGTTTTTAAAAGAATAGACACTTGTGCCGCAGAGTTTTCAGCAAATACACCTTATATGTATTCCTGCTACGAGGGAGATGGGCTTAATTTTGCTGAGTGTGAAGCAGATCCGACGACTAAAGACAAAATTATAATTCTGGGTGGTGGGCCTAATAGAATAGGTCAAGGAATAGAATTTGACTACTGTTGCGTGCACGCAGCCTATGCACTATCTGAAATCGGCTACGAAACAATAATGGTTAATTGTAACCCGGAAACTGTCTCTACTGACTACGATACCTCAGATCGACTATATTTTGAACCTCTGACAGCNGAAAGCGTTATTAACTTAATTCGAGTAGAAGAAACGCGAGGAAANGTAATTGGNGTAATTGTTCAATTTGGAGGCCAGACGCCGTTAAAGTTGTCACAAGCATTAGAAAAAGCAGGCATCAATATCTTAGGCACTTCGCCCAAGGCAATCGACCTAGCTGAAGACCGGGAACAATTTAAAAAATTATTGAATGAACTAAACCTTAAACAGCCAGCAAATGGGACTGTTAATTCATTTGAAGAAGCTAAATTGATCGCCGAAAANATAGGCTATCCAGTAGTTATAAGACCTTCATATGTTCTTGGGGGAAGAGCGATGGAGATTGTTTATGAACAAGAGGCTTTGAGCAAGTATATGGAGCATGCGGTTGCAGAAACCGGTAAAAATCCTATTCTTATCGATAAATTTCTCTCTAAAGCTATTGAAATTGACGTAGACTGCATATCTGACCAGAAAAATGTATATGTTGCTGGAATCATGGAACACATCGAAGAAGCCGGCATCCACTCCGGGGATAGTGCGTGTTCCTTGCCTCCTCAGTCTTTATCAAAAGATCTGCTCATAGAAGTTGAGCGACAGGCGAAACTCCTAGCGCACGGATTAGGTGTTCGCGGTTTGATGAACGTTCAATTTGCCATAAAAGACGAGGAAATTTTCCTTCTTGAAGTCAATCCAAGGGCAAGTCGAACTGTTCCCTTTGTCGCCAAGGCCACCGGAGTGCCTATAGCAAAAATAGCTGCAAGAGTAATGGCTGGTGAACCACTCGACAATTTCAAGTTAGCTAAACAGGAATTAGATCATGTGGCCATAAAGGAGGCCGTCTTTCCTTTTGCCCGCTTTCCTGGCGTTGATAGTATTTTAGGCCCCGAAATGAAATCTACTGGAGAAGTCATGGGCATAGACAATGACTTTTCTCTAGCATTTGCAAAAAGTCAGATAGCTGCTGGAGCCAATCTCCCGACATCTGGAACCGTCTTCATTTCAGTTCGGGATATGGATAAAGCATTGATCATTGATCTAGCCGTCGAACTACGTGACATGGGATTTTTATTAGTGGCAACCTCTGGAACAGCAAATACTCTAAAGGGCGCAGGCCTAGAAGTGGATAGAATAAAAAAAGTCCTTGAGGGCAGACCACACGTGGTTGATAACATGATTTCTGGGCATGTTGATTTAGTTATAAACACAACTGAGGGGGCACAGGCCATTAGAGATAGCTTCAGTTTGCGCAGAACTGCCATTACTCATAATATTCCTTACTATACTACAATCGAGGGAGCAAAAGCAGCCGTAAGAGGTATAAAAGCCATCAGCGCGGGGCCACTAGAGGTTTCCCCATTGCAATCTTACTTGAATGGTTCATTTTAAGCGTTACTATATGATCTCGCAACGTTTCATCAGGATAAGACTTAGCTATGCAAAAAATACCTATTAGAAGAGATAGTCTGGACCAGCTTCAAGATGAGCTCAAACAATTAAAAACGGTCGAACGCCCGCAAATTATAAAAGCTATATCGGAAGCAAGGGAACATGGAGATTTATCCGAGAACGCAGAATATCATGCTGCTAGGGAAAGACAGAGTTTTATTGAAGGACGTGTAGGCGAGTTGGAAGACGTAATAAGTCGGGCCGAGGTAATAGACCCATCGATGATAGATGGTAAAACAGTCACCTTTGGAACTACAATTGTTGTTGCAGATGAAGACACAGATGAAGAAAATACCTACACAATAGTAGGTCCATATGAGGCGGATATTTCCAAAAGTTGGATTTCTACTTCATCACCGATAGGTCATGCGCTTATTGGAAAAAAAGTTGGGGATTCTGTTGAGGTTACGACTCCAAGGGGAGCAAAAAGTTACGAAATACTGAGCATAGCAGTCACATAGTCTATACCTCTGATTCTTCCCCAATCTCCATCCCTATCAAACTAAAAAAGCTTAGTTACTTGATTATTTAGCACGTTTTTCTAGGCATTCAATTGGTACACCAGGGCTATACTTTTTTGTCCTAAAAGCCAATGCCGTTTTAACGTTGGAAACATTTGGCGCTGGTGTCAACTTTGTAGTTAGAAATTTTTGAAAAGTATCCCAATCTTTAGAGACTATTTTCAATAAAAAATCTGTCTCCCCTGAGAGCATGTGGCACTCTCGAACTTCGTCCCACTCTTCAATCATATCTTCAAACGCAACAAGATCATTTTCCGCCTGGCTAGATAAACCAACAAACGCAAATATAATCACAGTAAAGCCAAGTTTTTCAGGATTCAGCTCTGCATGATATCCTTGAATATATCCTTCTCTTTCAAGAGCTCTTACCCGCCTTAGGCAAGGGGGTGCAGAAATGCCNGCTCTTTCAGCCAGATCAACATTAGTTACTCGCCCGTCTTGTTGGAGATCGCGTAATATACGCCTATCGATGCTATCCAATTTCACACGTTGCATTATAACAATTTCTCCCATTNATTGGAACATAGCAGANATCTCAGTGTTTTCGTTTCTAATATGGAGGTAAAAATAGCGTTGCGCAAGATTATTGCGTATAGTTACCTCAGTGAAACTNAACTATTANCCAAAAATTAAACGAAATTAAGTNAAAACNCATGAGATGGTAAGGTAGAAAAAATGAAAGATTGCTGCTGGATTCTTTCCGATGGAACTGTGGGAATGGAGGTACAGTGTATAGCATTAGCCGAGGCATTAAATTTTAAATATCAAATCAAAGCCATTTCGCCATCAGTTTTACTAAGGGCCCTTCCCCAACTTGGGTCAATTCCGGGTCTTTCTGGTGTGAAAAGTCTTAATAAAAAGTTTTGCCCACCCTTTCCTAGAGCGTCCATCACTTGTGGCAGGCGTCATGCTGGCGCAGCGATAGCACTTAAAAAGGTTTCACAAGGACAGGTTGTAACTATTCATATTCAGGATCCGCGCATAGACCCTAAATTTTTTGATTATCTTGTAGTTCCCGACCACGATCCTGCGAGAGGCAATAACATCCTTACTAGCAAAGGTTCGCTTACAAACATCAATAAAAAAAAACTAGCCGAAGAAGCGAAGCGTTTTTTGAATATGGTCAATCATCTACCACATCCTCGAATAGCAGTGAATATAGGGGGAGGCTCTAAAAGATCCAAAATTGATTTGGCTAGCGCGGAAAATATAGTAAGTAAATTGAAGCTTTTCACGCAGAAGAATGAATGTAGCTTGATGATAACGACAAGTAGGCGAACAGATAAAACATTGAAAAGCCAGTTACGCAAATTATCCAAAAGCCAAAACATATTACTGTCTGAGGGCAATGATCCAAACCCATACACTGGTTTTCTTGGCTTGGCCGAAGCTATAATCGTTACATCAGACTCTATAAATATGGTTTCCGAAGCATGTTCAACAGGTAAACCAGTTTATATTCTTCCGATGGGTGTGAATAATAAAAGGCGCCAGAGTTTTTTAGAAACCATGGAAAACGAAGGCAGGACAAAGCCTTTTGATGGCAATCTCGAAAGCTGGACCTATGAACCGCTGAACGAAACTGAACGCGTCGCAACAATAATAAAAGAAAAATTAGCTACTAACTAGGCTAGCTATTGCTGTAATCAAAAGAGAAACTTTTCTTTTTTTTCATTAGAATGATTTAGTTCCCAAGAATATTATTCTACTGCTTATTTTTATAAATGACGAAGTCAGTATCTGAGATATGATGTAAAGGCACTTCCTGTGCTAAGTTATTAAGATATGAAAAAACATCCGGAGCTTCTGGCTTGTAATCGTGCCAAAGAATGACGCCTCCTTTTTTAAGCATACCAAAAGCTTTTTTCGAATCACTCTCCACATACGACTTTGTATGCGCCCCATCAATCAAAATAAGGTCAAATACGCCTTTTAATTTTGTTTCGTTTAGTTTCTTACTATCAGAAAATATCTGTTCAATTTTTTCAGACGTTGGTAAATCACTATAATAAAAGAAGTCGAATTTAGCTTCTTTCTTGGCAATAGTTTTGTGCACGCTATCATCGTTTGCATCAAAGCTAAGTTGCTCAAATTGTGATGGATGGATAGTTAGAGTAGAAACCTGCGCGCCATTTGGAGCATTCATGGCCATAATATGTGAGGTTTTTCCGCTGCAAGTTCCAAATTCAAAAATGCGGTTGGAAAACTTCGAGAGTGCTGCAACCACCCAAGTTTCTCGATCTGTCAATGATGCCTCTACGCCCTCCCCTCCGATGAAGTATACAGCTGAGCTAGGATTAGGGCCTAATTGGCTTTGGGTAAAACAAGGATGAACGTCTTCCAATTTGCATTGTGGAATAGGATAGGATTTGAACGTGAAGGCTCGCTTTTGGCGACGCCTGTATTTCAACAATCTCTTGGCACAGAAATATAATACTAGAACGCTTATTATATTTGATATAATTAAACTATAGAAAAGCTCGTCAGACACTATGTAAGTTAAACCATTTCACTTTTTCTCTTGAAGCTTAGTTCGCCTAGTTTTTCTAAAATGCAATTAGTGTTATCTCCATAGCAGGGTCGCCGTTTTATTTCAACGGGTTAGGTACTTAAACTTAAATTCACTCCAATCATTAGACAAACTTTGTCTATTCCCGGGTTTCGGAATCACCTATAATTTAGGCTGATGTATTATTTAATAGTGAGGAAAGCCCTTCAATGTCGGAGTTTAAAGAACGAGTACTGATAATAGGTTCAGGTGCAGCGGGTCTTACGGCAGCTATCTACACAGCTCGAGCTAACATGGACCCTTTACTCGTAAAGGGTTTACAGCCTGGTGGCCAAATGACCATCACAACGGATGTTGAAAATTACCCCGGCTTTGCAGACGTAATACAAGGTCCCTGGTTAATGGAACAAATGGAGGCTCAAGCGCAGCAGGTAGGTACGCGTATGGCTCAAGATATTATAACATCAATTGATACCACCCAACGTCCATTTCATCTAAAAGGTGATACCGGAGACGACTATTATGCTGACGCTGTTATTGTCGCTACAGGAGCCCAAGCCAGATGGCTAGGTCTTGAAAGCGAGGCACGTTTAAATGGGAAAGGCGTATCAGCCTGTGCAACCTGTGATGGTTTCTTCTTCAAAGGCCAAGAAGTTGTAGTAGTTGGAGGAGGAAATACAGCGGTGGAAGAAGCACTATACTTATCCAATTTAGCTTCCAATGTAACTTTAATACATCGTCGAGATCAATTACGCGCAGAAAAAATTTTGCAAGACAGACTATTAAAAAAAGAAAACATTAATGTTATTTGGAATAGTGAAGTCACTGAAATCTGCGGTGAAAACGCTGTAGAAAGCGTAAAGCTTCTTAATTCGAAAACCAACGGCGAACAGGAAGTGTTTGCCGCGGGTTGCTTCGTCGCAATTGGCCACGATCCAGCCACCGAAGTTTTTCATGGGCAAGTGGAAATGGATGAAGATGGCTACATTCTTGTTGAACCTGGTACTACTCGAACTAATAAACCTGGGCTTTTTGCAGCAGGTGATTGCGTGGATCGAGTATATCGCCAGGCCGTTACAGCAGCGGGGCTCGGTTGCATGTCCGCCCTTGAAGTGGAGAAATATCTGGCTGATTTGGAGAGTTAAAAATAAACTTGCGCGACTGCTATAGTTTTATACTTCCATAAACGCTAAGAAATGGAATATTAAATTACTTTCGAATAAATCAACTAAAACAAGAGGCACTACCCATGGATTGGGACAAACTTCGGGTCTTTCAAGCTGCAGCAGAAGCTGGAAGTTTTACGCATGCAGGCGAGCGACTTCATCTTAGTCAATCGGCCGTGAGCCGCCAAATTAGCTCGTTAGAGGAAAGCCTCAACGTGGCACTGTTCCACAGGCACGCACGTGGTTTAATCTTAACCGAGCAAGGAGAAGTTTTATTATCAACAACGAAAGATGTCTTTACAAAACTATCTGCTACTGAAGCATTAATAAGCGAAGGACGGGAGCGACCAAAAGGAAATTTAAGAGTTACTACAACNGTGGCATTTGGNTCTACATGGTTAGCTTCNCGTATTGGNAGTTTTATAGATTTATACCCAGANGTNAATATTACTCTGNTAATTAATGANTATGAACTAGANCTATCCATGAGAGAAGCTGACGTAGCTGTAAGACTAACACCTCCTAAGCAAGCTGATCTNATACAGCGNCTNNTAAANCATATACGTTTCCATCTATATGCCTCNCCNCGCTATGTGGAGAGTCGCGGGATACCAAAAAATATTANCGACTTAAANGAACATAGAATGGTGGTGTATGGCGAAAGTTTAAACCTGCCATATGAGGATGTGAATTGGCTTTTGGACTTATTACAAAAAAATAACGCAGGGCAAAACCAAAAAATTGTCCGCGTAAATAACGTNTACGGAATATTTCGGGCAGTTCAAGGCGGGGTAGGAATAGCGGCGCTTCCGGATTATTTAGCGGCGGAAGACCCAAACCTTCTGCGTATATTACCCGATATAGAGGGGCCNCCGACACCAGCTTTTTTTGTTTATCCAGAGGAACTTAGAAATTCTAAAAGAATAGCTGTGCTAAGAGACTTTCTTATTCAAGAAATTGCAAAAACCACCTTTTAGATCACTTATGCAATTTGTGCATGGCCGAATTGCGCAATTAGCTATAGTTACTGATTCTAATTTGGTTTATCTCTTACANTGTATTTTGAATATCTTTGAAAAATNTATTTTCNAAAGCTCAAAATCCTCCCTGTTTAAAGNCCGGCTGCAATACAGCCGGTCTTTTATTTTCTAATCTAGGATAACATGAGGAACGAACCTCGACGTGTCTTTTGTAATTGGGGTATCATCTTCTCTCAAGCATAATCCTGAAGCTTGACTAGCCACCATCCAANTCCCCACAACAGTATGATTGGATTCAAATACTGGAAGAGGTTCTAAGGCCTGTACAATATACCCCTCTTCTCCATAAGGACCGCCGACTGAGTCCTTCAATCCCTCACTAGTAAAAATTTCTACATTAGCTCCTTCTCTGGAAAAAAGTGGTTTTTTAACATAGTTCTTAGTGATATCTGCCACACGCGAATCCTGTATAAAGTAAGCGGGCAGAAGATTAGGGTGCTTTTCAAAATTTTCCCAAAGGAGNGGTAACAAACCCTTATTAGACAATATCATCTTCCAAGCTGGTTCAATTATTTTCATCTCNGCNTTTCTAACCCCTGTACTGAATTCATCTTTAACAAGCCATTCCCANGGGTAGAGCTTGAACAAAGCGAATATATCGTCATCATCAAGATCGACCAATGCACCCGCATCATCTATGCCAATATCTTCAAGATAGATAAAGTTAGTTTCTAGACCAGCTTGTATAGCGCACTCTTCGAGGTACCGTACGGTTGCTTCGTCCTCGTCGTATCCTTTAGACGATGTTAAATGTAATTTTGACCCTATATCAAAATTTTTAAATGCTTCAACTAAACGTTCATGCAAAGAATTAAATTGATCGCAACCTTTTGGAATAATTTTTGCTTCCATNGCCTGCTCAAGCCAAATCCATTGAAAAACAGCGCTCTCATACAAAGCTGTAGGAGTGTCTGCATTATATTCTAGAAGCTTTGCGGGAGAAGTCCCGTTGTAGGAAAAATCGAATCTNCCGTAGAGATTTTTTTCTTTCTTTNTCCAGCTGGCTTGAATGTAATCCCAAAAATCTTCGGGTATAGACAATTTAATTAGTAACTCCTCGTCTTTAAGAGCTNGATCAACAATCCCAAAACACATCTGCTCAAGCTCATTTGAAGGGTCTTCTATATCATCCTCAATTTGCTTTAGTGTAAATTCATAACACGCCGANTCGCACCAATAAGCGGCTCCATACATGCTATGGAAATTAAACCCTAGTGCTTCAGCTTGTGCTCTCCAGTCATCTCGCTCTTTTATTTTCTGCCGNCGCATATTCTAATCACCCGCCAAAACTGCGAAAGCCTCCAAATCGACGAAATTTTCTCGCACTGGAGAAGCGNGTGCCAACCGACCTAGCCGCCGCTCCAAAACCACCTCGCCTTATAGTCCTAGTCTTAGTNGATGNCATGCGGGTTANTCCCTTAGAAACCTTTGTCAATCCAGTCTTTTTACTAACCCTTTGGTTATCACCTGTCCTAAAATTTTTGGTATCATCCATAGACCGGTACAATGGTTGGGGCATCATACTCCTTCCTCCACTAAGCATGCTACCCATCATATAACCCATCATCATTGGCATAAAAACTGATCCACCAGTTGTAGTTCTTTGGGGAGCTATCTCACATTTATCTGCACCAAAGTCTCGCTCACAGTCTGTCACTGAGGAGTACTTTGGTGCTACTCTAATATGTTCAGANCGAGCAAGTTTTTCACTGTTAGTGCATTCTTCNCTACTAAAACCTGACTGATTCGAACATTGTTCTAAATTTTCAAAAACTCCAACTTCTTGTGATTGTTCGCATGCTATAAGTGTTAGCGCACTTGCACTCATGATGGATAATTTCAAGATACGGCTCCGTTTCATCCAATCTGCCTCTCTACAGTCATTGAAAAAAATATTTATNCAAATATTGTAAGTAACCATAAATAGTAATTTCTCAAGCCTTTTCATCCAACATCGTTATTTTGATCAAGTTTCTAAGGAGTTCAGATCAAATCCAGCAATCGTTTTATAATTATCCGCAATAGATTCAAGCTCATCACGCCCTATAATATCATCTATTTTCTGGAACGGTTTATCACCAGTCCTATCGTAGATCACTTTTAGAATAGCGTCAGGTGGCACTGTCCTATTTGCATGAACCACCTCTGTTGTTTTGGGCCGTCGCTCATTCTCGTAAAATGCAAAAGCCTCTTTATATCCTCCACATGAAGATAACCGCTTAGCCAAATCGATTGCATCCAGTATTGCCTGTCCCGCGCCATTTGAACCCCTAGGATACATTGGGTGGGCAGCATCACCTAGAAGTGTCGTGCGCCCTTCAGTCCATTTTGCTAATGGGTTTCTATCAACCATAGGGTATTCGAAGACGAATTCTGCATTACGAACCATGGCAGGTATGTCCAGCCAGTCGAAATTCATTTCGTCACATGCCCAGATAAAATCTTCGAGTTTCCCCCGCTTTCCCCAGTCACCTTCACCATTTCGAGCAGGGCAATAAAATTCGCAAAGCCAATTAATTAACTGATTACCTCTTACATCCTCTTCCTCAATCGGATAAGCAATCACCTTGCCTGTCTGCAGCCAACCTGCGTAAATCATTGTTGCACCATTTAAAAATTTTGGCCATCTGGTTACGCCCCGCCACATTGTTATCCCAGAGTAAATAAGCGGGTCATTATCTTTCGGATTAAGTTTTCTGCGAACTGTGGAATGAATGCCGTCACAACCTATTAAAACATCGCCNTANATTTCANCATANGCATTATNNTCTGTCGTTCTTTCAAAGACAGCTTTNACCTTAA
Source organism: Rhodospirillaceae bacterium (assembly GCA_002701455.1). Lineage (GTDB taxonomy): Bacteria > Pseudomonadota > Alphaproteobacteria > Thalassobaculales > Thalassobaculaceae. The sequence goes on along the minus strand of NZVJ01000063.1, from coordinate 10,491 downwards.
TTTCTGTTTGTTCTAGTTCTATTAAACGATGATCCGTGATTATCGCGTCATGACCCATTCTTTCNAAAACAGCCTCAACNAGAACCGATTGCAACATCCCTCTATGAATAGAAAACTGAGGCCATTTATAACCAGCAAATCTACCTCTTTTATCTGTAAAAATGTGCTGGCCAAACCGATTATAAAATTGGACTTCCCTTGTTTCTATACCTCTCTGAGCTATTTGTTGTTCTAATCCTAAGCCACAAAGCTCTCGCATGGCATGGGGTAAAATGTTTATCCCAACTCCTAATGGCTTTAAAACCGGAACAGATTCATAAATTCGTGAAGAGATCCCTAGNCTGTGCAGCTTTAATGCCAGGGTAAGACCACCNATACCAGCACCTATAATTAAAATCACNCCACAATCTCCATAAANATTAGGCTAANCAAATTAACAAATGGTTAGGTAAAGCCTNANATTCAATTCGCCATTATTTCCCGAAAGTAGAACTCTATCCCCTTTTCATGGTCCCATTGTTTTTTGTAACCCAACGAAACTTCTTCAAAACGACAACCATCTATAAAGTCAGTTCTTCTTGTATGCAAATGTCCGCTAACGACTACTGCTGCGTTATATCTTTTATGCCAATNATGNGTCAGCTTCGTGCCGCACCAGGGCGTAAAACGAGGTAATCTAGGTAGATAAATTAAATCTGGCCTCAAGGGCCAATGATTAATTAAAATAGTTTTGTANTTCGGCGGAATGGACTCAAGCCGCTTTTCCGCTTCCGCACAACGTGACCAGCACCATTCTTCNCGACTATCGAATGGTTCGTANTGTAAACGAANCTCATCCGTGCATTCTGCATGTATCTCACGCACCCAGTTTCTTAAACTCTGCCTANCTACATACTCAGGCCGGAGCGAGTAATCATAAAGTAAGAATAACGGAACTATCATATAGTTACAGTGANCGTCTTCACTTTCCGAGCTTGGCCATTCCAAATAGCTATCCTCAGGCGTAACCACACCATGCTTTTTTGCTATATCTACAAGAACTTCGTACTTTTTTAAGCCACGNAGCGGTTTTTCAGAGTACCCCGGTTCNGTCCAGAGCTCATGATTTCCTGGAACCCAAATAAGCTTTGCAAACTTGCCCGTTAGGATTTCGAGCGAGGCCCCAAAGAATTCAATATTTTCCGCTATATCACCCGCTAAAATAAGCCAGTCATCTCGGTGAGAGTTTATTTCATTAATTACATCTAGTGAAACTGATTTCGAAAGATGTAGATCACTTATTGCGAGAAGTCGCATCGGATAAATAAATTCTCCTTTTCCTTCGAAAGTCGTTTGCTGCTAGACTACTTGCACGATTTGAAGTGCCAGCGTAAATTCTTTTTTATTTTTTACTTAAGTCTAGGATCCAATATGAATATTCTTGCGTCTCGTCTAAACAGAATTCAACCTTCGCCAACAATTGCAATGAGTATAAAAGCACGCGAACTAAAAGCAGAAGGGAAAAATATCATAGAATTAGCTGCAGGTGAACCTGACTTCCCTACTCCTACCCACATAATAAAAGCTGCTGAAGATGCAATGAGTCGTGGTGAAACAAAATATACTGACCCAGATGGNACGCCTGCGCTCAAGCAAGCAATATGTGAAAAGTTTAAACGCGATAATAATTTAGACTATGTCACAAGCCAAGTTACGATTGGCACGGGTGGAAAACAGGTACTATACAACGCTTTGATGGCAACGTTGAACGCTGGTGATGAGGTCATTATTCCTGCCCCCTATTGGGTATCTTATCCAGATATGGTCTTGCTGGCTGAGGGGACACCAAAAATTGTCGAATGCCCCTTGGATAAAAACTTCATTCTGCAGCCCGAAGATTTAGAGCGAGCCATAACTCCAAAGACAAAATGGATTATCNTAAATAGCCCNTCAAATCCAACCGGATCCGGATATACCTGGGAGGATTTGAAAAAACTTACTGATATACTAATACAGTATCCTNATGTTTGGGTTATGACCGACGATATGTACGAACATTTAGTGTANGATGACTTTAAATTTTGCACTCCTGCCCAAGTTGAACCAGAATTGTACTCTAGAACTTTGACTGTAAATGGAATGTCGAAGGCCTTTTGCATGACGGGCTGGAGAATAGGATATGCCGCTGGGCCCGAAAATTTAATCACGGCTATCAGGAAGATACAATCNCAATCAACCTCTAATCCCAGTTCTATTAGTCAAGCAGCTTCGGTAGCTGCCTTAAATGGTNCAATGGATTTTCTTGCCAAAAACAATTATGTCTTTAAGCAAAGACGAGACCTCGTCTGTTCTATGCTCAATCAAGCGAAAGGGATAACGTGTCCTACACCAGATGGCGCGTTTTACGTGTATCCTTCCTGTGCCGGATTGATTGGCAAAAAGACGCCGGACGGCAAGATGCTCAAAACAGATGAAGATGTCGTAACCTACTTATTAGAGACGGAAGGCATAGCCGCGGTCCATGGCGCTGCCTTTGGTTTGAGCCCACATTTTCGAATTTCGTATGCAACCTCCACTGAAGCATTAGAAGATGCCTGTCAACGCATTCAAAGGGCGTGTTCCGCGCTGGCTTAATAATCTTTACTAGGTGGCCTTCTTAAGCTAATGAAGTCTTGGTTGCTTCAGCATATCGGAGCGGGCGACAGACGAGATCGAAATATCTAAAATTTCTCCGTCTCGATCTACCTCTAAAGGGATTTCTATACCTGCCTCACCCTGAGCCCAAACGTTTCTAAAAAAGTTTGCTAGAGTAGTAACCCTAGCTGAGGACACCGCTGTTATAATGTCACCAACCCGAATATCGGCACGATCAGCCGGGCCATCAGACGTCAGTGCGGCGACAACAATTGAACCCTCCACCTCAGCACCAAACAACCCAAGCCAGGGTCTTGCTTTTTTGTTGGGCCTGCCAATATTAAGCAAGTCTTCAAAAATTGGCTGCAATAGATCTATTGGTACAATCATATTACCNTCCGCTGTCATATCTCCTGTTGTCTCATGTTGTATAAACAACGAACCTATACCTACTAGCTCTCCNNTTTCTGCTATNACNCCNGCNCCNCCCCAGTTTGGATGAGCTGGCGCAGTAAAAATAGCAGATTCGAGTAGATATTCCCAATAGCCCGCAAATTCGCGTATCGAAATAATCTCTGCGTCAACCGAATTTTCAATTCCGCCGTGGCCAGCAATAATCAATCGGTCATTCTCGCGAAGTGAAGAAGATTTTCCAATCTGTATTGCCTCAACATTTAGTTGTCCAAGCGCTTGAATGAGTGCGAAGCCACTTTCTTGATCATACCCCAGCACATGCCCTTGAACAGCTGATCCATTATGGTCCGTCAGCCAAATGGTTTCTGCTTCTGTAATCAGATATCCAATGGTTAATACAAGGCCATCATTTCCTATAACAACCCCGTTACCAGCTCTTTCGGTACCTAAAACGGATGCAGTGAACGCATCAGAAGGTATTCTCGATTGGACAGAGACAATCGATGTCAGGGCCTTGTTCAAATCAAAGCTGTAATCTTCTCGAGTTGGTCGGTTTTTCGAAATAACTGTCATATCCAAATTACATTAATTCCTAAACGTCGGTATCGTTGGGTATCTTCCCGCATTTGTCTATGTAGGAATTTCCATGCCTTTTGACAAGGCCGGACGGCTCATGAGTGCATCATACCAACGCCCCACATTTTTAAAGTCCTTTAGGTCTATTTCTTGCCAATCATGCCTAAACACCCAAGGCAAAACACAAAAATCAGCGATCGATAACTCATCGTTAGCTAAAAATTCTCTATTTTCTAATCTAGTATCTAAAACACCATATAATCTTTTGCACTCATTAAAATATCTATCGATAGCGTAGGGAACTTTTTCCTTTGCCGCCCGTTTAAAGTGGTGAACTTGACCAAATATCGGCCCTACTCCCCCCATTTGAAACATTACCCATTGAATAACCTCGTATTTTTTTTCGATTTCTTTCGGCATAAAAAGGCCGGTTTTTTCTGATAAATACATCAGTATGGCTCCAGACTCAAAAATCGTTATTTTTTTGCCGCCTGGCCCATCATGATCAACGAGTGCTGGAATTTTAGAGTTAGGATTTATCGCAATAAACTCATCTGAGAACTGTACATCGGCTGATATATCAATTGGGTGGACATTATAATCTAGACCACATTCTTCCAACATTATTGTAGCTTTTCTGCCGTTTGATGTTTTCCAAGTGTATAGATCTAGTGAAGTCATACTTAATTCCATTTCTATTAAAAAGAGCTGCCTAATTCAGCGTAAGTTGGATCTAAGGTATACTCCGATTGTGCTCGTGAAAGTTAATATCACGCTGGCNNAAACAAATTNCCANCNANNCTAAATAGCTTCTGTAAGNTTCCTCAATCCCTCCCCTACTTTCGTNAAGCCNGCNTGNAGAATAAANCGATCCCAACCAATNCAAAAATGCCTTACTCCAAGATCNATNTAACGCTTTGCCTGGTCAACCTCGNCTATTTCGATTCGNGGTGNGATCCCATATTCAAGACACTTTAGTATCACNATCTCCTCTGTTTTGAGAATGGNTTTACCNNAAAACAAGTTTGGGTCGCCCTTTGAGACACTGTAATCTGCNGGTCCCCACTGAACCATATCAACACCCTTAATCTTTGCNCNCTNNAAAATAGCTTCTAAGTTTTCGACGGCTTCTTTNTTCTCTATCATTATACAAAAAACAAGTGACTTTAAGTCTTTAAGATAATGATCTGGAGCGTAGCCNGATAAAGCTGGACGGCGGATTTTTACGCCCATTCTTCCACNATCAGAAGGNGTATCTGCTGTTATAACTGCGTGGCATTCGTCTACATCTTCACTTTTTCTAATATCAGTAAAAAGTATCGATTTAAAGCCAGCACCAATTGCTGCCTGGGCCCAGAAGCCCTGCCCTTCCTGATCCAACTTAATCATAAGAGGGAGTTTCGCGCACTGAGCCGCCCTGGCCAGGTGATACATCAGCCGCATATCCAGACATGAATATTCCGCAGCAAATTCTGCATAATCAAATAACCCTATATCACCTATAAGTTCCGCTATATCTGGATCGCTGAATAAAAAATGTGTTCCTATTGTAGGTTTACCAGCGTTTAAAGAATCGCGGAATGTGTTACGCATTATCATGGAACGCCTTTACAGCATAACAATTTCGAGACCAGTTATAAGTTATTCATTTTTGTCAAAGGACTTGCTGTCACCTTAGTTCAAGAGGGTTGGAATTAGCNACGGCGCCAGGGTTTTCATGCCAAATTTTTGGATCTCCCTCGACAAAAAACTCTATCTGATTTCCATCGGGATCAAAAAAATAAACTGACTGNGTAGCAACATGATCTCTTGCTCTATCAGGCTCTACCCCCTTATTTACCAGCCAGTCTTTAGCCTCTTGTAATTCCTGAAGGCTGTCCCCTACCTTAAACGCCACATGATGCAAACCCGGTGATTCCTCCGGAGAAGAAACAGCTGTATGATCTGTCTCAAGCAATGCCAAATCATGATGGTTGTCAACAATTGAAAAAAAGACCATTTTTTCGCCATGCTGTCCGACTTGCTTTAACCCTAGAACATCTCTGTAGAAGGGCACCGACCGGTCTAANTTCCTCACTTTTAATACAACATGACCCAAACTGTGCACGCGCATAATACAGCTCCACAAAAACCAAACATCTCATTAAGTTCTACCATATAACTATTTTTCAATATGATCGACCTTTTTAATAATATCGGAATACAAATAAGNTATTCTATAGAGTCTAGTTCACAACTAGAGCATTATTACGGTAGAATTGAATACTTTATTTTTTTTTGGGAGGTTTTTACATGAATCCTTCAACCGTTTATATCGGCTGCGGAGCAGGTTTTTCTGGTGACAGACTAGATGCGGCAATACCCGTGGTCAAAACTTTGACAAAAAAAGAGGGTCCAAAATACCTTATTTTTGAAACTCTAGCTGAAAGAACCCTAGCACTAGCACAAAAACATAAACAGAAAGACCCCAGTCACGGCTATTCTCCATTTCTAGAGGACTATCTTCAGCCAATACTTAAAATGTGCGCTAATTCCAACATCAAGATTGTTTCAAATTTTGGGGCAGCTAATCCAATCGGAGCAGCCCAAAAAATTTCGGAAATGGCGGCAGAGGTTAACTGTAAAAACCTTANAATAGCGGTAGTGATTGGCGATGATCTANTAAGAATTTTTTCTAATGATGAAATTAGAGACCATCCAACAATCGAAGGACTTGAAATAGGCGATCAAAAAATAATTGCTGCAAATGCTTATTTAGGAGCAAGACCAATAGCTAAAGCTTTAGGACTTGGCGCAGATATTGTNGTTGTTGGGCGCTGCACCGATCCAGCCTTAGCGTTAGGTCCNCTGATAAATGAATTTGGATGGCAAGAAAACGACTGGCAACAGCTTGCACAAGGAACAATGGCTGGTCATTTACTTGAGTGTGGTGCGCAGGTAACAGGAGCATATTTTGCNGATCCAGGATATAAAGATGTCCCAGACTTGGCTGAGGTTGGTTTTCCAATAGCCGAAATAAATAGCGACGGTTCCATAATAATTACCAAAGCTGAAGAAACCGGCGGGATTGTATCGGACCAGACAGTAAAGGAGCAGTTACTTTATGAGATACACGACCCANAAAATTATTTCACAGCAGACGTTATACTGGACATCAGCCAAGTAAGTGTCGAGCAGGTAGCTGACAACCGAGTAAGAGTTTCAGGCGCTAATGGNAAACCATACCCGCCTACACTAAAAGCCACCGTCAGTATTGAAGGTGGATGGATGGGTGAGGCAGAAATGACCTATGCGGGACCAAATGCCCTTGCTCGTGCAGAATTAGCTGTAGAAGTATTAAAAAAAAGATGTCGAAANTTGGGAACCAACTATCCAATTCGCTTCGATATCCTAGGAACTGTTAGCGTACACTCGGGAGATAAGGGGCTCGAAAATTACAATTCTTTCAAAGCCGACGGAGATTATCGAGTCCGTATTGCTTCCAAAGGTCANGATAAAAAAATGGTAGAGCGCATAAATCAAGAAATGCTNAGCCTCTACTGCAGTGGCCCTGCGGGAGGAGGAGGATTTCGGCAACATTTGACCGACCAGATACACACTGCCTCTATTCTTGTGGATAGAGATAAGGTGGAAACGGAAATTGAATTTATTTAGGTGATTATTAAATGACTGAGTCTGATTTTATAGAAACGCGCCTCCACGAAGTTGCTCATGCCAGGGCTGGTGACAAAGGCAATCGTTCTAACATAAGCCTCATACCTTACAATGCGAGCCTCTATAAGTTATTGAAGGAACAAGTTACAGAGAACAGGGTATTAGCCTTATTTTCGCATAAAGGAGCAACTAAAGTAACGCGGTATGAGCTNCCAAACCTCCCCGCCTTAAACTTTGTTTTAGATGACGCTTTAGAAGGAGGCGTAAACAGTGCTTTAAATTTNGATCAACACGGAAAATCTCTATCCTCTTTACTTTTAACGATGGACATCAAAGTACCGGGTGATTTACTNACTCGGTAAATTAAATTTTAAATTAAAGATTATGTNGTCCATGTACTGCTCTACATCAGAGGATAGACTCACGAGCCGCAGTTTTTAGTCAAATAAAAACCTTGGAACAGTCCATCTAAGAAGGCTTTTTCTATATTGGAGGTGCAAATTATTGTGAATTTAAAACTAGAAAAAATGACTGGTGGAGAAGCCATCGTTAAGTCGCTTATTAATGAAGGCGTTGATACAGTTTTCGGGCTGCCCGGTATTCAGCTAGACCCTATGTTTAATGCGCTCCACGACTCCAGCAACGAAATTGCTGTGATAAACGCCCGTCACGAACAAGGTGTAGCATACATGGCATTTGGCTATGCTCAGTCGACCGGNAAACCAGGGGTATACGCAGTTGTTCCCGGACCAGGAATACTTAATACAACAGCAGCATTGTCCACAGCTTATGCTTGCAACAGTCGCGTTTTAGCAATAACTGGTCAAATCCCATCAAGTTATATTGGGCGTGAATTAGGGATGCTGCACGAGATACCTAATCAATTGAGTGTTCTTGAAGGCTTAACAAAATATGCCAAAAGGATCGACTATCCTTCTGACACNCCAGCTATTGTGAGTGAAGCTTTTAAAAATATGAGATCGGGACGAGCAAGGCCAACTGCTATAGAGATGCCTATGGACATTATGTGGCGAAAGAGTGGCGTNGCACTAAAAGATTTCACGGTTGGCGATCCTCCACCAGTTGCGGANCCAGACCTTATTACGGAAGCCGCAAAAATGTTGGGAACCTCAAAAAACCCCATGATCTTTGTGGGAACGGGGGCATATGAGGCTAGCGAAGAAGTAAAAACCCTGGCAGAAATGCTTCAAGCTGCTGTTATTTCATATCAAAATGGTCGTGGAGTGGTAGATGAACGACATTATTTAGCTCACACCAATACCGCCGGNTCTATGCTTTGGGCAAATTGTGATGTCGCCATTGCTATTGGCTGTCGTATGCAAGCTGAACGGATGACNTGGGGGATGGATGAAAATATTAAGATAATACAAATTGATATTGACCCCACAGAAATAAACCGGGTTATGAAACCTGATGTTGGTATAATTGCAGATGCTTCACAGGCAACCCAAGAGATAATTAACATTCTTCCAAAACATAATGAGCAAAGGCCATCTAGAGAGGAAGAATTTCAAAATATTAAGACGAAAGCTTCAAAGTTAATGGAAGAGAAAGCCGGCCCGCAATTGGCTTGGCTGCGAGCAATTCGGAAGGCACTTCCCGAGGATGGATATTTTGTGGATGAATTCACACAAGTTGGATATGTAGCCCGGGTTGGGTTTCCCGTATACAAACCACGTACGATGATTACGCCTGGCTACCAGGGAACACTTGGTTACGGTTATGCTACGGCGCTTGGTGTGAAAGTAGCGCATCCTGATAAAGCTGTGGTATCGGTTAATGGCGATGGTGGTTTTATGTATACAATGCCTGAAATAGCAACTGCTGTTCATCATTCTATTAATTTGGTTGCTATTGTTTTCGCCGATGGAGCTTTCGGAAATGTCTTAAGAATGCAACGTGATCTGCACGGCGATAGAGTAATAGCTTCAGAATTCACCAATCCTGATTTTGTTCAACTAGCAGAAAGTTTTGGCGCTAAGGGAATAAGAGCAACGACACCAGATGAGCTGCAACTAGCTATAGAGAACGGCTTAATTGCTAATAAGCCGACAGTAATAGAAGTTCCAGTTGGGGTTTTTCCTGAGCCCTTTGACGTTCTGCGTCCACCCGCAACCAGAGGAAAGAAAAGTTAATATGAAAGAAAATGCTTTAATTATAGGTGCTGGTCTTGGACTGAGTGCCTCATTGGCGCGGCTTCTTACGCAAAATAATTTCAATGTTGCTATTGCAGCAAGGAATATAGAGAAACTGGATGACTTAAAAGCTGAGACTAACTCAGAGGTTTTCCGATGTGATGCTAGCAATATAGAAGAGGTTAAAAACCTATTTACACAAAGTGACAAACTATTGGGTCAACCAGATCTTGTTATCTACAATCCTTCAGCTCGGGTGCGAGGCGGAATAACAGAGGTCGACCCCGTCGAGACACAGAAAGCAATAAATATTACCTGTTTTGGGGCATTCCTCTGCGCACAGCAGGCTGCACAACGCATGCTCAAACGCGGTAAAGGCAGCATATTCTTTACTGGTGCTTCCGCTGGTGTGAAGGGCTATCCGCGGTCGTCAGTTTTTGCTATGGGAAAGTTTGGATTGCGAGGATTAGCGCAAGCATTAGCCAGAGAACTCCATCCAAAAAATATTCATATAGGACATTTTGTGATTGATGGCGGCATACACGCAGAACATAGACCTGAGAGAAAAGACCCCGGTGATGATAGTATGCTGGACCCTGATGCTATTGCCGAAACCTACCTGCAATTTCATCGCCAGGATAGGAGTTCCTGGGCTTGGGAAATAGAACTTAGACCGTGGGTAGAAACTTTCTAAATAGATGCCTTGCGTTTATTAAAATCGAATTTAATTATTTCTTTCTATACCCTAAAATAAGTTGAAAATTGTATTCTTTCATACTTTATGTCTAAAAACTTCCCACATGAGTGAAACAGAATGAAGTTAAAGTTCAACTCCTCGTTTTTGATAGCTGCTACAATATTAGCCCTCTCCGCAATCTGGTTATTATCCGGGCAATTTAGCAGTGTTCCCAAAAAATCTAACAGTTTTACTGGTAATGTTGAAGATAAAACGAGCCTACCCCCTACAAAAGTAAGGGTTCTGAATTCGAGGGCGTTCTCCTATAAACCCGAAATCCAAGTGACCGGAGAGACACAAGCATCAAGGGAAATAGTGCTGAGAACGCAAATAGCCGGCAAA
>NZVJ01000062.1 GCA_002701455.1 Rhodospirillaceae bacterium | reverse complement strand
ATAAAACTAGCTTAATTGCTGGGATAGTAGGTGCAGCATTTGCCCTTTCCTCAGCGGCTCAGGCAGGAGGTGTGCCGAAAAAAACAGCATGGACTGCTTATGGCACAACATCTTCAGGTTATGCGCAGGCTGTAGCTATCGGCAACATGCTTAAAAAGCATTACGGAACTAACCTTCGTGTTATACCCGGTAAAAATGATATCTCTCGTATGGCGCCATTAAGAGATAAAAAAGCTGGATATTGTGCGTGCGGTATCGCCGCATATTTTGGTCAAGAGGGCGTTTTTATTTTTGCTGATAAAAAATGGGGGCCTCAGCCAATTCGCGTACTAATGACAAATATTGGATCGTTTGGGTTATCTCTCGCGACAGCGAAGGATGCTAACGTGAAAACGATGGCGGATATGAAGGGAAAACGGGTGTCTTGGGTGCAAGGTGCTCCTGCATTGAATTGGAATGTCGCGGCGCAACTGTCATTCGCTGGGCTAACCTGGGATGACGTAGAGAAAGTTAAGGTCTCGGGTTTCGCTGCATCTTTCGATGCAATCATTAATGGACAGTCAGACGCAGCTTTTTCTAGTACAGTTTCTCCTAGTCCCAAAAAGCTAGCGGCTTCACCGCGCGGACTTCGCTGGGTTCCAGTCCCTCATAACGACTCAGAAGGTTGGAAGCGTATGTCAGCTGCTGCGCCAGTCTACGGTAAAGTAAAAGCTAAGATTGGTTCAGAAATTGACAAGCAGAACCCGCCTCACCTGTCAAACTACCCATATCCAATACTTGTAGCCAATGATAGCCAAGATGCTGGCGAAGTATATGCGATAGTAAAGGCCATGGTAGAGCATTACGACGATTATAAAAGTGCAGCCAAAGGTGCTTTAGGGTGGAAGCTGGCTAATCAGAATATGCAATGGGCAATGCCTTACCATGACGGTGCAGTCAAATATTATAAGGAATCCGGTACTTGGAATGCAGCTGCTCAGAAACACCAAGACATGCTTCTTGGTAGACAGGCGGTTATTAAGAAAGCTTGGGATGCAATGTCTGGAAAGGACAGCATGAGCAAGGCAGATCTTAAAGCGGCTTGGGGCAAAGCACGGGTAGCTGCTCTAAAAGCAGCCGGCTTAGATCCAATTTTTAACTAGGCACTACCCGCCATTATAACGTGTAACAATGTCTAGTGCTGACACAAAAGATGAGCCGGCGAACACCGAGCAACGGTTTCGCCGGCTCACTCCATTTTGGCAGTGGGTTTTAATACTTCTGTCAATTTCGTCCATTGTATTTTCGGCCTACCAGGTATTTAACCTAGGACGCTTCACAGGTTATGTTCCTATTGAAAACCAGTATTTTTATGCAATAGTCGCCCTGCTTCTCCCAACAGCATTTATCGTATTTCCTGTTTCTTCGAAAACGGGAAAAGAAGGTATGACGTGGTACGATATACTTTTATTTGCCGCAACGGGCGCTATTTGTCTGGTCTTCGTCTATTACTCTATAGATATGCTGGACGAGGGATGGGAGTTTTCTGCACCAGAAAAAATGCAGTGGCTAAGCTTAGCTCTTGTTCTTCTAGCAATAGAAGGCGTGCGAAGAACGGGCGGTGGAGTTGTAACGAGTATAATTGTTATTTTTGCCGTTTATCCACTCTTTGCCGGCAGTATGCCCGGAGTTTTAGAAGGCACTAGTGAAACTTTATGGGATACAGTTGCTTATTACGCGCTTTCTACAGAAGCTTTGATTGGTATTCCGACAAGGGCATTTGCTGGTTTAGTAATTGGGTTTTTATTGTTCGGAGTTGCACTTCAGTATACCGGCGGCGGACAATTTTTTCTTAATCTAGCTTTTTCACTACTAGGATATGTCCGCGGTGGCCCGGCTAAAGTAGCAATTTTTGCATCTGGCTTAATGGGCTCCATGAGCGGTAGCGTCATTACGAATGTCCTTACCACGGGTGCTCTTTCGATTCCAGCTATGAAAAGAATCGGCTTCCAACCACATGTGGCAGGCGGTGTTGAAGCTTGCGCTTCTACCGGTGGCGTTCTTATGCCGCCGATTATGGGGGCAACAGCTTTTATAATGGCGATTAACCTCGAGGTTCCCTACCGGGATATCGTCGTTGCGGCCGTAATTCCATCCGTATTGTATTTTTTCGCGCTTTTTATGCAAATAGATGGATACGCGGCAAAAAATAAACTCGAAGGTTTGCCAAAAGCCGAACTTCCTTCTGTTGGCCAAACGCTTAAAGACGGTTGGTATTACGTAGCGGTGTTTGCGTTGCTTATTTACCTCCTTGTCTTCATGCAACGAGAAGCCCAGGCGCCTTTTTATGCAACAGCACTATTATTAATAATTAACCAGCTGCATCCGAAACACCGCTGGAACTGGGAACGTTTTGTTGAGTTTTTGATGGCTACTGGTCGACTTTTTGCTGAATTGGCTGCAATTTTGGTAGGAATCGGTCTAATTGTCGGGTCACTCTCGTATTCTGGTAAAATTGGTACGCTGGCGTTCGAACTGCTGCAGCTTGCCGGTAACAATGTGGCCCTATTATTAATTCTTGGGGCTTTGGCAAGTTTCATTATGGGCATCGGTGTAACAGTCACTGTAGCTTACATAATTCTAGCCTTAACACTCGCGCCAGCACTTACGGATAGTGGCTTGTCGTTGATGGGTGTCCATATGTTTATGTTGTACTGGGGTATGCTCTCATATATTACCCCACCCGTTGCTCTCGGATCTTTTGCCGCGGCAAGTTTAGCACAGGCAAATCCAATGCGAACCGGAGTGGAGTCCATGAAAATGGGAACAATAATATACTTCGTTCCATTTTTCTTTGTCCTTGATCCGGGTCTTATAATGCAAGGGGAACCGCTTCATATTCTAACGGTCTTTAGTTGCGCTATTCTTGGAGTTGTTGTTCTATCAACTAGCTTGCAGGGCTACCTTTATGGAATTGGAGACTTGACGGGTATGGGGGTAATCCAATGGCCAATTAGATTAGCTTTATTGGTTGGGGCACTATCGTTTGCGATGCCGGGAAATGATGTTGTAGGTCTAGACAATCTAGAGCTTTTCATCATCGGCCTAGTTATGACTGGCGGAGCTGCTTTATTAGCTTTGCTTGCAAAAAAATTGATGACAGCTAGTTAGCAAATTTTTGAAACCACAGTTATCATATATAAAACATTCCCCGAATAATGTTCTTTGAACAACGGGGAATGTTTATTTTAGTAAATACACAACGATAAGTTTGGAATTTCGTTATGCGTAACTTTCAACGTCCAGGCCGATCGCCGGTTATGGCGCCGTCAGCTATGGTTTCAACCAGTCATCCACTCGCCACACAGGCTGGCATTGATATTCTAAAATCAGGGGGTAATGCTGTAGATGCAGCCATAGCTGCCTGTGCGACCCTTTGTGTTGTCGAACCGGCTATGACAGGAATTGGCGGTGATTGTTTCGTCTTATACAGTCCCTATANTTCCTCAACACCTATCGCCTTAAATGGCTCAGGCAGATCTCCCGCCGCCGCTAACGCGACCACGNTAATAGAAAAGGGTATAGAAAATATACAGGTAGAAACACCCCACGCTGTCAATGTTCCGGGGGCGATAGCCGCTTGGACAAAACTTAACGAGGATTTTGGCACAAAAGACCTAACAGAACTTTTNAAACCTGCCATAAATTATGCTGCAAACGGTTTCCCCGTTGCCCCTAGAGTGGCGCTAGATTGGGCAGATAATCTACCTAAGCTNTTGNGTGATGAAATATCTAGCAGGATATTAACCGTCAACGGCAAGGCACCAAGTACAGGTTCAAAATTTGAACAACCATTACTTGGGAAGACATTAACAAAAATTGCAACCGGCGGCAGAGATGCGTTCTATATTGGAGAAATAGCAGAAGATATAGTCGCGCGCCTTAATGATCTAGGTGGCCTTCACACTTTAGACGATTTTGCCTCTTGCTCGGCAGATTATGTAGAGCCAATTAATACCTTGTACAACANCCATACAATCAGCGAATGCCCGCCAAACGGACAAGGTATTTGTGCCTTAATTATATTGAGGGTNCTTAGTCGCTATAATTTGAAATGTCTAAATGAGGCAGACCGAATACACTTACTAGCCGAAGCTACCAAGCTAGCCTATCATCAGAGAAATGCTTACATCTCCGATCCTTCATTCAGTGAGATCCCTGTGGATTGGCTACTGTCAGATGAGCATATAACCGCGCTTCAAAAACAGATAGATATGACCAAATCAAAGTCTTACGGCCCCGCAGATTTCCCAAACCATTCGGACACGACCTACCTATGCTGTGTTGACAGGGATGGTAACGCGATTTCTTTNATCAATTCCNTATTCTCCGCGTTCGGCTCTGGTATAATGGCACCGAAAACAGGTGTTGTTTTACAAAATCGCGGNTCATCTTTTAATCTCAATTCAAGTCATGTTAATTGTATTGAAGGCGGAAAACGCCCAATGCACACCATTATTCCCGGCATGGTAACCAAGTCATCAAAAACAATCGCTCCATTTGGCGTAATGGGTGGGCAGTACCAGTCCACCGGTCACGCTAATTTTATTAGCAATGTTCTGGACCTTGGGTTTGACATACAGCAGGCGATGGATCAGCCAAGAAGCTTTGCTATAGATGGACGCCTTCAAATGGAAGAAAATTTTGCACCTAGTATCTTAGCTGATTTGGAAAAACGCGGCCATCAAATTGAAAAAATGAGCAAACCGCTCGGTGGAAGCCAGTGTATTTGGATTAACCACNAAGACGGTGTATTAATTGGTGGCTCAGACCCTAGAAAAGATGGATGTGCAATGGGTTACTGATTCCCACTCGCAAAAACTATGCTGTAATTACTGATTGAGAATTCTAATGGGACAATACAACGCGGCCATTATAGGGCTAGGAATAATGGGCAGGCGAATGATTGCGAATTTCGCTAAGCATCCATCTTTTAAGATTGCGTCTGTGTGGGATCCATCTAAAAAATCTATGGAAAAAACAAAGGCAGACTTTCCAGATATACATTTCAGTGAGACGCCTGAGGCACTCATAAATGAGGTCCAACCCGATTTGTTGTACATTGCATGCCCGCCAGAATTTCATAAGCAGTACGCTTTAAAGGCGATAGATGCAGAAATTCCGCTGTATATCGAAAAACCACTAGGTGTTGATATTCAGGAGAGCGAGAGCCTTGTCGAAATATTAGAAATAAAAAACCACATTAATGCAGTCAACTTCGTTCAAGCCTCAAGTGAAGCGATCGAGAAAGTTCAATTACTCTTGGAAAATAATGAACTTGGGGATATCACGGGAGTAGACATTATTTTGCAATACCATCAATGGCCGAGAGTATGGCAAGTGGAAGCAGACTGGCTCCGGTTTAAGGCCTCTGGCGGCTACATTCGCGAAGTTTTGTCGCATTTTATCTTTGTTATCGAAAGATTATTCGGGGCAGCAAAAGTAAATTTCGCACAGCCCACCTACCCAGATGATCCAAAGCTATGCGAAACACATTTACAGGCAAAACTTGAATGTGGAGCAATATCAATAAATATTTTTGGTTCAGTTGGCGGTAATGGGCCGGATAGACAGGAAATAACAATTTGGGGTGAAGATAAGAGCGTTAGGATTAGTGACTTCTACTTGTTAGAAATTTCCGAAGGAGATAAATGGTCATCTCTTGTAAAGCATAAAGTAGATCCCCGAAGCGAAACGTTGCAGCGCCAGCTAGACAATATTATTAAACTTCTTGAAGGCCATCCACAGCCATTAGCTGACGCCCGTACAGCGCTGTCTGTTCAGAAGATAATTGAAAGACTTTTGATTGCATAATTCCTAAATACCTTTACGTTCCCAATTCCAAGCTAATAACCCGCTAACAACGATGACTATTGCACCTGTGACAGTCAAGGCGTCGGGAAAATCACCAAAAACAACATAGCCTAAAAATGTCGCCCATATTAACATCGTGTAGTTAAAGGGTTGGAGCGCACTAGCGGGTGCTAAATGAAGTGCCGTGATTATAAATACATGGGCCAGTGAGCCGAATAAGGCGGCTAGAAAAAGCCAAAACCAATCAGCTATTGATGGCTCTACCCAAAAAAACGGTCCAACGAAAGAAAGGGAAACTAAACCGACAACACCTGTGTAAAAAAGCGTTGTCTCATTTGTGTCATCTCTGCTTATTACTTTAGTTAAAATAGTATACGCACTGAATGAAACCGCTACACCTAAAGGAATTAACGAAATTGGGTCGAAAATTCCGATCCCTGGCCGCAAGATTATAAGTACTCCTAAAAACCCGAACAACACTGCTATCCATCGTTTCAAACTTATTGATTCGCCTAATAATGGAGCGGATGCGGCTGTAACTATTAGAGGCGCTGTCGCCAAGATAGCATGCGCATCGGCCATAGGCATCAAGCTAAGTGTGAAAACGGCCAGACAGTTGGTGCCCGTAAGTAATAGGCCCCTCATAATTTGGGCCACAGGCCTTTTTGTGCGCAGTCCTGAAAAACCATATTTTCTATAAACGACGCAACTTCCTATGGCGGCAAAGACCATGTAGCGAACCCACAAAATCTGTATCACCGCAAAAGTTATTGTTAGATACTTAGATATTGCATCGGTACTCGCGAGTATAATCATGCCTAAAATCATGACAAAAATCCCAAGCACTAATGTTGGTTGAGTTGAAAGGAATTGTTTCAAACTTCGCAAGTCTTTCCATAAAAATTAATAATATTCAACAGTGTAATGTTTTGCTTAAACTCTTGTCACACAATGTTTGAAATTACAGGATAAAGAAAAAATCAGAATTAACGGAAAAAAACAATGACGCAAAGATGGAAAAACAGACCCAATGGTTCAAATTGGGGCGAATTTGGTCCAGATGACCAAAAAGGACGCCTAAACCTATTAACTCCGCAAAGAGTAGTTCGAGCTGTTAAGGAGGTAGAAACAGGGGAAAGATTCTGCTTGTCCCTTCCCCTGGATTATCCAGGCGGACGGCTTCTTAACCCTCGTCGTTTTCCTCCACGACTATTCGCGACAGAAAGGGGAGGATTAGCCAACTTCAATCTTCCGTTGCACATTAGTGATCCACGGCTGACTGATGTAGTCTGCGACGACTCAGCGCTGATCTGCCTTCAGTATTCAACACAATGGGATAGCCTTTGCCATGTAGGCGGATGGTTTGATGCTGACGGAGATGGAAAACCCGAAGTAGTCTATTACAATGGTTGGCGCGGCGATGAACATATTATTTCACCCAAAGAAAAAATTGAAGCTGATGAGTTTACAAAATTTGAGGGATCGAATGCTAAGGCACTAGGCATCGAGAACATGGCCGAAGCCTGCGTGCAAGGTAGAGGAGTATTGATTGACCTTGAAAAACGGCACGGACGAAAGAGAGTTCTGGTTGGCTACGAGGAATTGATGGAAATACTGGAGGAAGACAAAATCAAGATTGAAGAAGGGGATATGGCTTGTTTTCATACAGGCTTTGCTCAAGGTCTAATCGACATGAATAAAAACCCTAATGAACACGATTTACATAATACTTTCGCATGCCTAAACGGTCGAGACGAAAAATTGCACAACTGGATAAGGGACGTCGGTATTTCTGTAATAATTGCTGACAATTATGGAATTGAAGATGTGGGCACCCCGCTCCCCAAAGGAAGTGAGCCGATAGCTATGTTGCCACTGCATGAATTATGCATCTTTAAACTCGGAATTCATATCGGAGAAATGTTTTACCTCACACCTTTACGGAATTGGTTGCGTGACAATAACAGAAGTAGATTCCTGCTAACAGCTCCTCCTCTTAGATTACCCGGTGCTGTGGGATCGCCGCCGTCTCCTATTGCCACAGTTTGAGACAATTGTGACCGAACATTACGAGATAAAATCTTTTGTAAATAAGTTAGGAGTTTAAACTTTGAGAGAACCTCTATTTTCAACACGTATTACTGAATTATTTAATATTAAACACCCAATACTATGCGGCGGATTAATGTGGCTAGCAGATGCAGATTACACAGCAGCGGCTGTCAACGCTGGAGGCATGGGCTTTCTAACAGCTAAAACTTTTCCCGATCCCGGTCACTTTAGAAATGAATTAGAGAAGGCGCTTTCACTCACCTCCGGAAAGCCTATTGGAGTTAATTTATATCAGTCTATGCGACCTGAGGAAAATGAGGTTCTCGAAGGCCATCTCAAAATAGCTTTAGACGCTGGAATTAGATTTTTTGAAACTGCCGGGCTACCCCCAACGAGCCTGCTTCCCGAACTTAAAGAAGCCGGATCTAAAGTACTCCATAAAGTTTCAACAATCCGGCACGCATTATCAGCAGCAACCAAGTTAGATATCGACGCCATAACAATTGTTGGTGCTGAATGCGGCGGTCACCCAGGGCTCGAACTCGTGAGCAGCCTAATTCATAGCGTGCTTGGCCCTCAACAAATAGATATACCAGTCGTTGTCGGAGGCGGTATTGGCCATGGGCGACAAATAGCGGCAGTATTAGGCATGGGTGCGGATGGCGTGCTTATTGGTACTAGAGTACTAGTTGCAGAAGAAATTTGGTCGCATTTGGAGGTAAAGAAGCAAATCGTCAATTCTGGAGCTGCAGACAGTACGCTAGTGATGAGTTCATTCAGGAATACATCTCGCGTTATCAATAATGAGTTCGCGCGGGCTGTACAGGATCTTGAGCTGGATAGGGTTAAAGATTTTGATGAATATTGGCCATACGTCAAGGGCGTGAATGCCTTTGACGCCTACAAAAGCGGCGACTGGAATAAAGCCCTCTTGTCTATGGGACAGTCTGCTGTTTTTGCAAACGCAGTAGAGCCGATGGAGAAAATTTACGATGATTTAGTTGATGAGGCAGCTTCTGCCCTAGACAGACTAGGAGGATTACGATCTGAACACAAAGAGTAAACCTACCCTGAATACCTTGGGTTCTCGACTTTTCTGTTACGAGGCCACTATGTTGGCTTCAGTTTTTTGAAGAACTTCGTCTATCGAAACCTCAGGTGCTAATTCAACAACTTTTAGGCCACCCTTTACGACATCAAAAACACCTAGGTTAGTTATAATGCGATCAACAACGCCTTGGCCAGTCAAGGGCAAGCTGCATTTCTTAAGCAGTTTTGACTCTCCCGCCTTGTTAGCATGATCCATGATGATAACTATTCTTTGCACGCCAGCGACTAGATCCATAGCGCCTCCCATGCCCTTTACAAGGCGTCCTGGTATCATCCAATTAGCGAGGTCACCTGTTTCCGATACCTCCATAGCACCAAGTATTGANAAATTTATATGACCGCCTCGTATCATTGCAAAACTTTGAGAAGAAGAAAAATAACTTGTTCGCTCTAATTCGGTNACAGTTTGTTTACCTGCATTTATGAGGTCNGCATCAATCTCTTCCTCNGTAGGNAAAGGCCCCATNCCAAGCATGCCATTTTCCGACTGGAGAGTAATATCNTAATNTTCCGGAACATAATTGGACACGAGTGTTGGGATGCCTATCCCTAAATTCACGTAAAATCCATCTTCCAATTCTTGGGCTGCTCTAGCNGCCATATCATTCCTATCCCAGGGCATAAGTCACACCTCCATTAAGCTGCACGTGTCGTACGTTGTTCTATTCTTTTTTCATGCTTTGCCGCGAAAATCCTTTGAATATAAACACCGGGCGTNTGAATCAACATCTTATCCAGTGATCCTACAGGAACTATTTCCTCTNCCTCCGCTATTGTAATTTGCCCCGCCGTAGCACATTCCGGATTAAAATTCATTGCCGTTTTGCGGTATGTAAGATTTCCCTGGGCATCACCCTTCCAGGCTTTTACGATCGCCAAATCCGCCCTCAAACCGCGCTCCAGGACGTANGTCTTGCCATCAAACTCCTTAGTTTCTTTACCCTCTGCTATCTTGGTACCCACTCCAGTCGCNGTGTAAAAACCCGGAATACCCGCACCCCCGGCACGAAGACGCTCGGCCAATGTTCCTTGCGGGTTAAATTCAATTTCAAGTTCTCCTGCTAAATATTGCTGCATAAAAAGGTCATTTTCACCAACATACGATGAAAT
This sequence comes from Rhodospirillaceae bacterium, assembly GCA_002701455.1. Lineage (GTDB taxonomy): Bacteria > Pseudomonadota > Alphaproteobacteria > Thalassobaculales > Thalassobaculaceae. The sequence goes on along the minus strand of NZVJ01000062.1, from coordinate 9,457 downwards.
CATTTTTTTAACTTGCCGGTCCTGAAGCAATAAACCAAGACCAAAATCNTCAACCCCTGCATTGTTAGACGCTATTATTAGTTCTTTTACGCCAGATTTTTTTATAGAAGCGATCAAATTTTCCGGAATACCGCAGAGACCAAAGCCGCCCGCTGCGATTGTCATTCCGTCTTTAAGAACCCCGTCTAGGGCTTCATCTGCGTTAGAGAACACTTTCTTCATATCGTACTCCAAAAAATGCCGTGGCGGTCTATCAGTTATCTTATTCCCTATTAGGGTATAAACGGAAACAAAAAGCTCAAACTTCAGATGCTTTCTGAAGATTAGATCAGAATGTTTTTGGCCCAAGCCCTATTAATTACGACCCAGGCTTTAGCGTTTATTTGTTTTAGCCTGAATATTCAAGATAATTGACAGGGATTTGACCCCCAACTCTTAAAAAATCATCATTATATTGTTTCTATTCTAAAATTTTAATCTAACACACCTTCCCCTTTTTAACTTCTCATAAGGCTGATAAGATTTAGCATTTAATGATTAACCACGTTTAGTTTTGGATTGCTGATGCGTATTTTAATTACCGACCGACATACTTCTGGTGACGAGAACATCGAACACGATGCTGTTGGACCAGATATTGAATTGGAATTTTTTGATCATCATGACGATGTTACCGACGAAGCCTGGGCGCGCGCCGATGGGATTGTTACTTACAGGGGAACGGCCGCCGTAATGGCAGCACTTCCTAAAATACAGAAGGCAACCATTGTGGTCAGAGGCGGGGTCGGCTTCGATGGATTAGATTTAAAAAAATTAGGAGAGCGCGGGATTGCCGTTTGTACGGTGCCAGATTATGGCACAACAGAAGTTGCCGATCATGCCATAGCGCTTATGCTTGCATTGAGACGAGGTCTTGACCAATACGATAATTTAATGAGAAAAGACCCTCAAAAACTCTGGCGATATATAGAAAGTCCCTGCATCGATCGACTTCGTGATAGGAATTTTGGAGTTTTTGGCCTTGGCAGAATTGGGTTAGCAGCAGCTAGGAGGGCACAGGGTTTCGACATGAATGTTATGTTTTATGACCCGCACCTTCCAGATGGCGTCGAACTTTCTACTGGCTATAAAAGAGTAAAGACCCCCGAAGAGCTTTTTGAAAATGCCGATACGATTAGTATCCACTGCCCCCACACAGATGAGACCAGAGGAGCCGTTAACAAAGGCCTCCTCGGACGTATGAAACCAAAAGCAATTGTTATCAATACGGCGCGCGGTCCTATTATCAATTTAGATGACTTGTTCGAAGCGCTTAACTCGAATTCGGTAACCGGTGCAGCACTCGATGTTCTTCCTATTGAACCCGCTGATAAGAGTCATCCGTTGCTGAAGGCCTACATGAATGACGAGGAGTGGTTACGCGGTCGTTTTATGGTGACACCACATGCAGCATTCTATAGCCCTCCCGGCCTTCACGATTTAAGGTCTAAAGCAGTTGGTACGGTAGCTCAGCGACTACGAGACGGCTCCACCAGGAATTGCCAGAATTTGGAATTTCTCACGAAATAAAAGCTTAAAAGATGGATTTACTTAAGACTTTCTATGGCTAATTTTCTCAGAGTAGCTTTTTGTATCTTTGTGCCATTAGGGCTTGGCGTTGTTGGAAAATTTTCAATCTCTAAGACACGGATTGGAACTTTAAACCCCGCCAACTCCTGCTTGCAGTAATCGATTATTTCATTTTCGTTGAGCTGGGTATCCTCGTCTCGCAAAACAAACGCTACCGGTTTATTTCCTTTCTCTGTTGGAACAGCAACAACTTGAGCATCGTTAATTACGTGGTGCTTACACAAGTGGGTCTCGATTTCTAGGGGATTAACCAAAAATCCTCCAAGTCTCAATACATCCCCCATCCGCCCTAGATAAGTAAATGAACCATCGCTGCAAGTTGTTCCCAAGTCCCCTGTTTTAAGAAAACCATCGCTGGTAAACGCCGCCTTTGTCGACGTTTCATCGCCATAATAACCAACAAAGATATTAGGGCTCCAGACTTCTAGCTCCCCCTCCTGCTCATGACCTAGAAGGCAACCCGTCTCAGGATCACGCACGCGCACTTTAGCCTCTCTATTGACTGGGAACCCACCCCCTAGTGTTTTCAATTTCAAGGGATCTTCTGTATGTCTTAACGAAAAGAATGAAAATACTTCGCTCATACCAAATGGTGCTATNAGAGGNATTCCTCTTTCGAACGCTGTTACAGGAAAATCNGCAAGTGCAGAGTTAAANGANGCNTAGGGNCAATATCTCAAAGCGGGAAAAGGAANAGNTTNATTTTGNGTTAGNACCTCCCCCTCCTGCAAAAGACGAAAAAACATATCNTCGCCACCTGCNACATGTGTCACCTTNTAATTTATAAGGTGCTGTGCACANTCNTTAGCTTCAAATATTNTNGGCATGACAAANGGGACGCCAGCNCTCACCGCGCTCAAAAGGAAAATGAAGCCAAAAACACCGCAGAANGGCAATGACTGCAGNACCATTGNNTCAGGCGCTTTCATCTTCAGTAATTCCATTACTTCAATAGAATGCCGAGTAACTTGCTGTTGATTATGAAGAACAAATTTTGGAAGGCTCGTGGTACCGGAGGTATTAAAAATGCAGAATGGAGATTGAGGCTCCCCTAAAGAATAATTTATAGGCTCAGAGCGTACCAAAGTGTCATAGCTCATAAACTCTACACTAGGAATATCTGCTANGTTCTCTTTATCGCACTGAATTAATGCTGAACACTTGGATAGTAATGCTGGCTCAACTTCTTTTATAACCTCGATATTATTGGTACGACCGATACTTGATACAAAAGCTATAACTTTTGGCTCGACCCTTCTGATAACATCTTCTATTTCCGCCTTTCGAAACCTCGTGTTCATTGCAACTGCAATCGCACCAAGGTGGCCGCATGCGCCTAACAACGCAAGATAAGCCTTAATATTTGGAAGCCAAAACCCNACNCTATCACCTTGACNTACACCAAGGTGCGCTAATCCATTGGCAACCCGCCGCGCTTCAACCTCCAGATCTTTGTAGGTGAATGTTTCATCTGGACTGTAAATTTTTGAATTACCATAAGACGTGGCCGCATGTGTAAAAAGTTGAGGGATTGTATCCAAATGCGCATTCCAACATAAAGTATTTGTGCGATATTTTTAAAACGCAGTTTGGCTTAATTCGAGACCTTTATCAAATACAATTCTGTTAGGCTTTAGGTAGCTCGTGTTTTAAAATTACAACTAATAAAGCCAATTTTGTTGCCAGGCCGGCAATGCAAAGGCTGCCTCGTGAATGGCTGGATTATAATGCCTCCCTGCATAATTAGAAAAAGGCTTTTTATATGTTGTCTCTCCAAAGCCATATAAAAAAAACATGAAGTCTGCCCCTGGAAAAAATGGGACATGAGTTCTGAAGATTTCGATGTTAGGAAGTATTTTTGTTTTTCTTACTACAGAAAATAGATTTTCACCATCGCTGCTTTCTTCCTGAAGGAAATAACCATGATCACCAGCGACAAAGACACTATCGGAGTCAATGATTATCCCATTTGGAGTGATAAGTTTTGAAATATTTTCCACGAAACCTAATGTAAAAACACTAGCTGAAGGTCCAACCGGCTCCGTTAAATCCAAAATAATTACGTCATATAAGAGATGATTTTTTTTGGCACTCCAAACAAATTCACTCGCATCTTGGATAATTAAAGACACCCGTGGGTCGTTGTAATTTCCTTGGATACCAAGAAATTTGTTTGACACTTCTATGACCTTTTTATCTATTTCGACCATTGTTACGCTTTTAACAAAATCATGTACAAGAACCTCACGCAGAATCCCGCCGTCACCTCCTCCCACAATAAGAACAGAGGTATCTGAGCGTTTTTTTCCAAGCAGTGGTACATGCACGGCCATCTCGTGATATATAAACTCATCCGCCTGACATGCCTGGATGTATCCATCTAGAGACAGCAGCCGGCCGAAGCGATCATGGTTAAGAATTTCTATTGTCTGAAAGTCACTTTTTTCTCGATATAAAACTTCCACATCCAGGACAACAGATAATCCCAGATTATCTGATCGTTCCTTCCACTTGATAGTTGTACTTGCTAACGTCAATTCACTCTATCTCAACGGCCGATCCAGCAGCTCCATACGCCGTATAACCGCCGTCTACCGGTATAATAGCCCCATTGATATAGGAGGCTAATGGCGAGGTNAAAAAAAGGATGGCTTGGGCTATCTCGTCGGGAGTTGCCAGTCTNCCTAGCGGCGTTCGCCTCATAAGATTTTTTTCNTCTAACTTACCATCGTTTATAAGATGGGCAACCATCTGCGTAAGTACGTAGCCCGGCGCGACAGCATTTACTCTAATCCCTCCACTACCCCACTCCGCCGCTAGTGTTTTGGTAATTCCNGCAACGCCATGNTTGGACGCAGTATATGCATTGCGTCGAGGTAAACCAACGAGACCCGCTATAGAGCTAACATTTACAATATTTCCATCTCCTCTTGCCAGCATACCTGCAGCAACTGCCTGGCAAGTCAGAAATGTCCCCGTCAAGTTTATATCGATGATACGTTGCCAATTTTCAAACTCTTGATCGATGGTGGGCACTATTACATCGGAAACACCAGCAGAATTTATCAATATATCAATATTGCCTAGAGCTTCGTGGGCTGCNTCAATAATTTTATCAACATCATTTTTATTTGATATATCGCCTTCGATACCAAAATGCTCATTGCCAAGTTCTCTGANGGTTGCCTGAATTCCGATATTATCTATATCCGAGACCGCGACGCGGGCGCCGCTGGCGGCAAACAAAATTGCACTAGCTTTCCCTATTCCGCTAGCACCGCCAGTTATCAGCACATTTTTGTCGGTTAAATTTATTCCTATCATGTCACTTACTGTTAGTTATATTTGGTGCCTCGTGAGCTTTTACTACCGGAAGCACATCGGAATATTTTGCAACTTCTACAAGTGTAGAATGCGCCGTTGGTCCTTGTGCGAGTTTAGATGTACCTTCATCCCGTGTTAAAACATTCGGATTTCCGTGCTTACAGAGCACCGTCCCGTCTTCACCGTGAAGGGGATCAAACCAAGCGCCCGTTGCCAGCTGGATCACGCCGGGCAAAATATTTGTCGAAATATTTACGCCGGCTAAGCAACTGCCTCTTTCATTGAAAACTTTGACAATATCTCCAGTTCGGATCCCTCTTAATTCGGCATCGTCTGGATGCATTACCATAGGCTCGCGGTCTTTTATTTTACTGCCCCTACTAATACCGCCGCTGTCTAGTTGGCTATGCAAGCGTGTACTAGGTTGATTTGAAATGAGATGCAATGGGTATTCTTTTGCTTTTTTACTTCCCAACCATTCCACGGGTTCCATCCATACTGGGCATCCTTTACAGTTATCGTAACCAAATTTTTCAATAACCTCCGAAAATATCTCTATTTTTCCAGAAGGGGTGGATAAAGGATTTTTTTCTGGAGCCTTTCTAAACTCGCTTAGGAGAACAGTAGGCCCCTCCGGTTTGAGAAGTTCGATTGGGCCCATAGNCCANAAAGTATCGAAATCCGGAAGTTCAAAGCCTGCACGACCAGCCTGCTGTCTGGCNTGATCCCACAAATGTCTTAGCCACTCTTCTTCATTACGTCCCTCCGTAAACTGTTCCTGACAACCAAGACGAGCAGATAGCTCTGAGAACACGTCGTAGTCATTTTTACTTTCCCCTATGGGGTCTATGGCCCTATGCATAGGAGAAGCTGTTTGCTCCCACTTAGTCATCATGATGTCATTACGTTCGAGAGCGGTAGTTATGGGAAATATTATATCTGCATGACGGGCAGTTGACGTCCACCATATTTCGTTAACTATTATACATTCTGGTTTGGTAAACGCATCCATCAATCTTCGGAGATCTTGATGGTGATGGAAGGGGTTACCTCCTGCCCAATAAACTAATTTTATATCGGGATATTTTAGCCTCTGCCCATCATAGTCAAACTCTTGATTTGGCGACAACAACATATCGGCAATACGAGCAACGGGGATAAACTCAGTCACTTTATTTGAGCCCTGGAACAAAGCTGGCCACTTATGATGTTTGACTGAATTTCCCACGCCATTTTCACAGCCATAGCCAATTCCAAACCCACCGCCAGGCAAGCCTATTTGACCTAGCAACGCCGCTAAAACAACAGTTAGCCAAATAGGCTGCTCCCCGTGATCACCGCGTTGCAAACTCCATGCAGTCATAATCATTGTTCGACACTCGGCCATACGGTAAGCCAACTCAATTATAGTTTGAGCGGGTATTCCGGTAATGGCAGAAGCCCAAGATGGATCTTTTGGGCACCCGTCTATCACACCGTTGAGGTAAGGAACGAACTTATCAAGGCCAACAGTATATTTCCCGATAAAATCTTTGTCATATAGGGATTCATTCACCAGTACGTGGGCAATAGCGAGCATAAAAGCCGCGTCAGTATTTGGTCTAATACCAATCCACTCTGGTTCAAAATGTTCCGCTATGTCGCTTTTTAATGGACTTATATTTATGAATTCTATTCCCGATTCATAACAATTGTTCATTTCCTCATGTAGAGTATGCCGCCCAACGCCGCCCAAGTTTACCTGCGCGTTTTTATGCGGCAGTCCGCCAAATGCGACGATAAGTTCACACTCGGAGGCTATATCTGGCCACTGCGTGGCTTGATCAAATATTATAGGTTTCATTTCTGCGATTATGTGAGGTAAAATGACCTCGGCTGCGGCATGACTGTAGCTGTTTCTGTGAGCAACATAGCCGCCAACCGTATTCAAAAACCTATGGACTTGACTCTGCGCGTGATGAAACCTTCCAGAACTTGCCCATCCATAAGACCCGCCAAAAATAGAGTTATTTCCAAAACCTTTTCTTACTCTATCGAGCTCACGAGCAGCCAAGTCCAAAGCTATTTCCCAAGAAACTGCAACAAACGGCTCTTTGCCTCGGAGATTTCTATCCGAGTTCTGAACATTTTCTAAGAAGCTTTTCCTAACCATTGGCCGTCTTACTCGAACTTTATCATCCAGAGCTTCAAGAATACCCTGACCGATAATCGATGGTGACAGATCTTTTTCATAGTCTTTCAGAGCAGTAAGCTTGCCATTTTCTACTTCTGCATAATAAGTACCCCAATGTGCCGTCGTGGCTATTGATCGATTTTTATCTATGTCTAATGGCATTTGCATCCCCACCCAATTAACTTTACGCTACCATTTCTTCAGCTCTTACGTGATTTTTTTTCTATTAACGAAGAAATATAGAAAATTCTCTATCTTTTTAAAAACATAAGCAAGGAATATTGATAGCGATAGTTGACGCGGAATTATGCCAATGTCATACAAATATTCAAAGTAATTTAACGCTTTTTTGCGCTAAAGTTTTAATTCCCGTTTAGGAGTATCGAAAACATGGCTGAACCATGGACTACAGCGGCACATCGCCTTTTTAAAAAACATAATGTCAGGACCGTCGGCTATGTACCCGATGCCGGGCTTACAGAATTGATCAATACCTGTAATACCGATAACGATATCAAATCCGTTGTAATGACATCCGAAGAAGAAGGCATTGGCTTGTCTTCAGGAGCGTGGCTAGGGGGTGAAAAGGCAGCAGTTTTAATGCAAAGTAGCGGTGTTGGAAATACTGTGAATGCGATTGCGTCAATTGTTACTTCCTGCCAGTTCCCACTATTTATGATAGTCACGATGCGGGGCCAATATGGAGAATCAAACCCATGGCAAATGCCCATGGGTCAGGCTGTGGTCCCAGTGTTAAAAAGTCTTGGAATGCATGTTTTTGAAGTCGAAACCGACGAAGAGGCCGCTGAAGCTATTGAAGCTGGCTTGAAAATGGCGTTTGTTTCAAATGCAGCCGTGGCAGTCCTTATAGGCCAAAAACTTATAGGCGCGAAATCGTTCATAGCTGATGTAGCAGAAGAGGTTATCAATGTCGAAAACTAGATTAAATCGAAGTGATGTTCTGGATAAGTTAATGAAAGTTAGGGGCAATGCACTTGCTATCGCAGGTCTTGGATCTCCCGTTTGGGATTTAGCCGCATCAGATCACCAGCCTGAGAATTTTTACAATTGGGGAGGTATGGGCTGTGCGGTTTCTATGGGCTTAGGTTGTGCCTTAGCACAGCCAAAAAGAAACGTTTGGGTAATTACTGGTGACGGTGAAGCGTTAATGGGTGTTGGGTCATTCGCTACGGTCGCCAACCAGCGGCCGGATAATTTGGCAATTATTATCCTTGACAATGAACACTATGGCGAAACAGGTATGCAGAAAACCCACACATCGGGAAGCACAGATCTGGCTGCCATGGCAGCGGGTGCAGGCATTCCCACAACAATGACTGTTTATAATGATGAAGACCTAAGTAAATTAATAAATGCATTAAAATCCGCACCCATGCCGCTTGTGGCGTCTGTTAAAATTGAAAATACAAAACCTAAATTGGTTTTACCCTCAAGAGACGGCGTTTATATCAAAAATAGGTTCAGACAAGCTGTTCTTGGATCTACAGCGGCTATGCACGTAACTTAGGATATCATTTTCCTCAAATGAATAGCTCACGGCTCGACACTGCGATCGTCGTAGTGTTTCTTATACTGGTTCAAGGGACAGGCGCTGTGGCAGGGTTTTGGCTGCCTGCCATTGCTCCTGAGGCAGCAACAGGCATCGGATTAAATGCTTCTTTAATAGCTTACCCTGTCCTGATACTTTATGTTTTTGCTATGATTTCCAGTCTATTTGCTGGTGGATTTGTCGCTCGATATGGCGCTTGGAGGACGTCTCAGCTGGCGCTGCTGCTTATAGGGTTTTCTCATCTAATGTTTATGGGAGGATCTTTGTTGCTAATTGCTGTTGGTTCAGCAATTCTAGGCTGGGCTTACGGTATGATCACCCCTCCCGCGTCACATTTGTTATCAAAGGTCGCAACCTCTAAAAATAGAAACCTTATCTTCTCAATCCGCTTTACCGGTGTTCCTATTGGAGGAGTACTCGCCGGTATCCTAGCTCCTCAATTGGCTTTAGAGTTTGGCTGGCGTCAAAGTATGTTATTTGCAATATTGGTTGCTGCAGGGCTTTGCATTGCAATGCAGCCATTTCGAGATAAATGGGATATGGATAAATCGATTGACGCGGTCTTATTTCGAAATCCGCTCAATGACCTAAGACTTGTTTGGCAATTAACCTCACTACGCTGGGTTGCGTTATTCGGCATGTGCATGGGGGCTGTTCAAACCACTTTAACAACATTTACGGTTACAATGCTCGTAGAAGACATCGGTTATTCCCTCATTGCAGCAGGGTTAGGGTTATCTATCATTCAATTTTCCAGTGTT
>NZVJ01000061.1 GCA_002701455.1 Rhodospirillaceae bacterium | reverse complement strand
CATTATAGACGCTTAACGTATGTTGGTCATTCAACAGCAGTAAAATCAGATCTCACCATAAAAGAGAACCTAAAATATTGGCTACATNTGNACTGCAGGCANAAAAANGGGGAGNGACAATTAAAAGAAAGCCTTGAANCCTTTAATCTNGCGGGCTCTTCAAATTTNCCTGCTAGGTTTTTGTCGTCTGGCCAAACACGNAAACTAGCCTTAGCACGATTAACTTTAAAAACTTCGCCATTATGGCTGCTTGACGAGCCAACGGTTGGGCTTGATGAGCCTGGGCTTACAAGCTTAAGCTCTCTGTTAAACAGTCACTGTGAGCATGGGGGAATTGCGGTAATCGCAAGTCATGATCTAATCCAGGTTGAATGCCCTGTTCACGCATTAAACATAGAGGACTGCAAGAAGGATTAAAATGTTTACCTCTAAAAGCTGTTCACCGTGAGATTATGTTAATGGGTATATTTTTCGCTCTTGTCCGGCGTGANTTGCTTCTGGTCTACAGAAGTGCCAACGATGCCTGGTTAGTCCTAATCTTTTTCGTTATCGCCGTCACACTCTTTCCGCTAGGAATTGGACCGGACCCAAAAGTTCTTCAGCAATTATCTGGGGGTATCATNTGGATTTGTGCGTTACTGTCTGCAATGTTATCCCTCGACCGCGTTTTTCAGTCAGATTTTGACGATGGNTCGCTAGACCAAATGATCCTGACCTCTTATCCCCTTGAACTACTTGTTTTTGGGAAGTGTCTTGTTCATTGGCTAACAACAGGATTCCCTATCCTTTTAATATCGCCTCTGTTGGCCGCAATGCTTAATATGACGATAGATTCCTACCCAATATTGCTGATCACAATGCTGCTCGGAACGCCCGCTATTAGCCTTATAGGTGTTGTTGGGGCCGCATTGGTACTTGGCTCCAGGCGTTCAGGGGTGCTCATTTCTCTCATAATCTTGCCTTTGGTCGTCCCCGTCCTAATATTTTCTGTTGCGGCCGTCGGACTAGAAAGTAGAGTTGAGGATATTTCTTCAGCCCTGAGGTTACTTGGCGCTATACTAGTTATATCATCGGTTTTCTGCCCATGGGCGGCGGCGGCGACATTGCGAAATATAACAAATTAGGATTGAGAAATGCATAAATTTGCAAATCCAGCCCAATTCACAAGACTGGCTAATCGAGTTCTTCCGTGGACGTCGTTCTTTGCGGCTATCTGCTTTATCTTTGGCCTGTATTTTAGCATATTTGCCTCACCGCCTGACTATCAGCAAGGTGAGACTGTGAGAATCATGTATGTTCATGTACCCGCTGCATGGATGTCACTATTCACCTACACTCTTATGGCTGTTGCAAGCGCTAGCTTTCTCATTTGGAAACATTCGTTAGCAGATATAGCTGCACGGGCTCTAGCGCCTGTAGGGGCGTCATTCACGGCAATTACACTTATAACAGGTGCCCTCTGGGGACAGCCAATGTGGGGAACATGGTGGGTATGGGATGCTCGATTAACGTCAGTGCTTATTCTATTTTTTTTGTATCTGGGATACATGACCCTAGTAAACGCGTTTGAAGATAGTGAAAAAGGGTCAAAGGCCGGAGCCGTGTTGGCCTTAATAGGTTTCGTAAATATCCCTATTATAAAATTTTCGGTGGATTGGTGGAATACTCTGCATCAGCCTGCCAGTTTGTCTCGACTGGATGCACCAGCTATAGATCCTTCTATGTTGGTTCCGTTGCTACTAATGGCGCTAGGGTTCAAGCTTTTTCTCATTACAATTTTAATAATAAGAATGCGCACAACCTTGATTGAAAAGAGGCTTCAGGCCAAACAGTTACTAAAAAGCGGCTGATTGTCGCAGCATATGCTCCCGGAGCACGATTCCCTTGGCACATGTTCCAGAGTGTTTTATATGTAAACGGGTTTTGTTGGGGAAATATAGGCGCAGAAACGAACATCAGCATGGAAAACTACGGAGAATTCATTTGGTCAGCCTACGGGGCAACGGCCATATTATTGGTAACGCTATTGGGACACTCCATCCTGCGCTATCGCATTGCGCGACGACAGCTAGATGAATGCAGTGAAAATGACTAAACACCCAGTTATATGTATTTGCAAGGGTGGAAGACATATATGACACCAGCGCGTCGCCGGCTTACGTTTATAGGACTGGGTTTTTTATCTTTGGTGGTCGCCTCTACACTCGCTCTAACGGCGTTTGAGGATAACCTTGTTTTCTTTTATAGCCCGACCGACATCAATGAAAAGTCAATAATTGCCGATCGGCCAATCCGGATTGGAGGACTTGTCAAGGATGGATCAATAGTGAAATCGAATGATGGTATAACCGTGCGTTTTGAAGTTACCGATTTAAAATACTCAATCCCCGCTATTTATAAGGGGCCTCTGCCCGACTTATTTAAGGAAAATCAGGGTGTTGTAGCGGAAGGGCAACTGACCGAGGGCATTTTTCGAGCTAAAACCATTTTAGCAAAGCATGATGAGAATTACATGCCTAAGGAAGTAGCTGAATCACTTAGAAAAACTGGAAAATGGAAGGGGACAGGAAAAAATTGATCGCTGAACTTGGCCATTTCACTCTCATTCTGGCATTGGTTATGGCAACCTTTCAAACAATATTTCCGTTAGTAGGAGCGCAAAAATCAAACAATGTTTTGATGGAAATGGGTAAGCCTGCGGCTATTGCTCAGTTTTTCACTATATTATTTGCTTTTTGTGCACTAACAAACGCCTATGTTACGTCAGACTTTTCAGTCGTTAACGTAGCAGAAAATTCGCATTCACTAAAACCGCTACTTTATAAGATTAGCGGCGTATGGGGAAATCATGAAGGTTCGATGATCCTGTGGGTTTTAATTCTGGCTTTTTTTGGTCTTACCGTAGCAGTCTTTGGGAAAAATTTACCTCCCACCCTTCGCGCAAGAGTGCTCGGGATACAAGGTTTGCTAGGGCTCGCTTTTCTTGCGTTTATAATAATCACATCAAATCCTTTTTTACGGTTAGATCCTGCCCCTTTAAATGGACGAGATTTGAATCCTTTGTTGCAAGATCCCGGCTTAGCATTTCATCCCCCGATGCTCTATTTAGGTTACGTCGGTTTTTCTATTACCTTTTCTTTTGCGGTAGCTGCCCTTATTGAAGGGAATGTAGGACCAGCATGGGCGCGGTGGGTGCGTCCTTGGGCGTTATTAGCTTGGACATCACTTACCGCCGGGATCACACTGGGGAGCTGGTGGGCCTATTACGAATTAGGATGGGGAGGATGGTGGTACTGGGATCCCGTCGAAAATGCTAGCTTCATGCCTTGGCTGGTAGGCACCGCCTTTCTGCACTCAGCCATTGTGGTTGAAAAAAGGGATGCGCTGAAAAGCTGGACCATTCTTTTGGCTATTTTGGCTTTTACATTGAGCCTCATGGGAACTTTTTTAGTTCGCTCGGGCGTCCTCACAAGTGTACATGCTTTCGCTGTTGATCCCGAAAGNGGTTTATTCATTCTNGCAATCCTAGCTTTTTTTGTAGGCGGGGCGTTACTTTTATTCGCAATTCGTGCACCGAAGATGGCACTGGGAGGTCTTTTTCAGCCTATCAGCAGGGANGGCGGNCTTGTCATGAACAATCTGCTGCTCTCTGTTGCAACTGCGACTGTATTTTTAGGCACGCTTTATCCTCTGTTTTTAGACGCAACAACTGGACAAAAAGTGTCGGTTGGCCCGCCGTTTTTCAATGCAACCTTTGTCCCAATAATGATCCCATTATTGTTACTTATGGCTATTGGGCCGATGTTAAGCTGGAAGCAAGGTGATCTTGGGGCTGCCATGTCAAGATTATGGTTTGCCGTTATATGCTCTGGCAGTCTTGGGATATTGTTCTGGCTGTTAAATAGCGATAAACCCTTTGCACCTATAATAGGCTTCGCTATAGCGGGTTGGTTAGGTGGAGGAGCAATAAAGGAACTTGCGGACCGTATTTCGTTATTCAAAATTCCAATCCGCAGCTCCCTTTTGCGGGCAAAGGGACTCCCTAGATCAGCATTCGGTATGACCTTGGCTCATCTGGGGATTGCAATTTTTGTCTGCGGTGCCTCCGCGGATAGCGCTTGGCGGTCAGAAGTGGTATTAAACGCCAAAGAGAAAGATACTGCGGAAATTGCTGATTTTAAATTGCAACTTCAAAAAGTAGATCGCCTTAAAGGTCCAAATTACGAGACTGAAAGAGCGCACATAATCGTTAGTAAAGACTCCGCAGTAGTAGCCAATCTATACCCTGAAAGACGATTTTATCCGGTCCAGCAAATGCTTACCACAGAGGCGGAAATCTATAGCACTATAATGGCAGATCTATATGCAACAATTGGAGAGGGTAATAAACGAAATGGTTGGGTGCTGCGTATTTGGTACAACCCACTGATACCCTGGATTTGGTTAGGCTGTTTATTTATGGTAATTGGCGGACTTCTTTCGTTGACGGACAGAAGACTTCGCGTCGGAGCTCCAGAAAAAAGTGCCGATCATCACAAAATCAGCGGGCTTGGCGCAGAAAATGGTTAAAGCCCTCTTTATACTGCCCTTCCTAATTTTCTTTGGTGTTATTATTCACTTTGCTGTTCCCATAGTTAAAAAAAGCGACCCCAAGTTGCTGCCATCAGCTTTGATAAATAAAGATGTGCCCTATACCAATCTGCCAACGCTCAGTAATTATAAGGAGGGTTTTAACCACGCGGACCTTTTGGGCCGCGAGACACTCGTGAATTTTTTTTCTTCCTGGTGTGGGCCATGCCGGATTGAGCACGATCTTTTAATGGAGATATCCCGTAGCAAGTCCATTCGGCTCTATGGCATAAATTATAAAGATAAACCGGAAGCGGCAAGAAATTGGCTCAACGAGCTTGGCGATCCATTTGAGAAGATAGTCGCTGACAAAGATGGCCGAACTGCCATTGATTGGGGTGTTTACGGGGTTCCTGAAACGTACCTAGTTGATAAAAAGGGTAGAGTCAGGTATCGGCACGTGGGGCCTTTGACAGAAAAGGTTTTGGAAGAAAAATTGATGCCTCTTGTGCAAATGCTTAGAGAAAAAAGATGACTAAATTCAGAAAATTTTGTTTGATTCTGGTTGGTTATCTAGCCTTAGCCTATCCCGCCATTGCAGTGCAGCCACAAGAACGCCTCAGTGATCCTATACTAGAGGAACGCGCGCGCATTTTGAGCAAAAATATAAGATGCCTAGTCTGTCAAAACCAATCAATAGACGACAGCAATGCCACTCTTGCTAAAGATCTCAGAGTTCTTGTACGCGAAAGACTAACAGCAGGCGCTACCGACAATGAGATTTTTGATTTCCTGGTAGATAGATACGGTGACTTCATTCTACTTAATCCCCCCTTGAAGCCATCCACATATTTCTTATGGTATGGACCGGTTATATTTTTGATAATCGGTGTGTTAATGATTATTTTTATTATGAAGCGGCGTAGACGTCTCCCACCGGAAAAGCCGTTAAGTAGCGAAGAGAGTTTAAGTCTTTCAAAGCTTTTAGAACAGAAAGATAGAAACTGATTATGGTATTCTGGGGGATCGCCGGCGTTTTAACATTAATATGCGTTATTTTGCTCATCTGGCCTCTTCTTAAACCGAGTACAGGTAGAGACAACAGCACTGATTACAATATGAAAGTTTATGAGGACCAGCTCTCCGAGGTTGATCGGGACTTTGAACTTGGACGAGTTAATTCTAAAGAGTTGGCTTCAATAAAAACGGAAATCCAAAGGCGGATTTTGGCAGAAAACGACACAACTAAAAAATATGAGGAGCCAAAACAGTTCTCTCCNTCAACCTATATTGTATTTACTCTNATTATTTCTTTCGCAATACCCTCTTTTACAATTGGAATTTACGCCAACTTTGGGTCGCCTGNGCTNCCCGATATCCCATTTTCTCAGCGGACAGATCTTACNGCTCCGNATNCCGTAACNAAAACCTCTACCCAAGAAAAAAAGCCTAGTGAAGANCATTCNGGNATAGACGATATGATTGCGAATCTCAAAGAGAAATTGAGGGTTAAGCCTGATAACATCCAGAACTGGGAACTTCTGGGACGAACTCTCTTGATTAAAAAACAATATGACGAGGCCGCAGCATCGCTAAGACAGGCCGTATCTTTATTTACGAATAATCCAGAACTTCGTGCAACATATGCCGAAGCGCTTGTTTTAGCAGCGAAGGGACGTATTTCGCGGGAAGCACTGAAACAATTCAAGTTAGTATCTAAAAGCAACCCAAAAGACCCAAGAGTACGTTACTATTTAGGATTAGCCGATTATCAGCAGAGTAAAATTAAGGAGGCTCTTGCTAGATGGAATGGACTTTTCAAAGATACGCCTAACAATGCTCCTTGGCGCAATCTTTTGGAAACACGCATCAAACAAGCATCTAGAGACCTGGGCATCGAACCTGATAAAACTAATGAACAACTTGTTGCAAATGCTGAAACAAACTCACCAAATCAAAATATTACCGGGCCCTCGATCTTAAAAAACGGCTTTCGAGGTCCAACATCTGAAGATATTCGAGCAGCCCAAACATTATCTAAAAATGACCGACAGGCAATGATTAACAATATGGTCCAGGGTTTGGCTGAAAAACTAAAAGATAACCCAGACAATATTGACGGTTGGCTCCGGTTAAGTCGGTCTTACAAAGTGCTGGGCAAACAGAAAAAATCTATCGAAGCATTGAAGATGGCCGCAAGCCTTGCGCCGTCGAGACTAGATCTCCAATTGGAATACGCACGAATGCTATTTCCAGAAGGATCATCAGAGACGAACATAACCTCTGAGTTTAAAACTTTGATAAAGAGCATACTTAAAAAAGCTCCTGAACATCCAGAAGCTCTATATTTTGGCGGCATGGTAGCGAAAGCAGAGGGTAATTCTGCTTTAGCGAAAAACCTCTGGCGGCAGTTATTAGCAAAAATGGGGCCGAAGGCACCGTATAGAAGTATAATTGAGAGACAAATAGAAGATTTACAGTAAATTTTTGGCTATTCTGGCTTGATCGTGCTTTTTGGATTACCTTCCTAACAGTTGGTCCGTTTTCGGAAGATATTTTTTAAAACAATAAGGTTTCGATAAGGATTTGCGTGTAATAATGGAAGACTTTTTGTCGAAGAGTTAAAACTGTGCATTTCAGGAATATTATACTTTTAGTATTATTTTGCTTGGTCTTCTATCTCCCGGGTCTCTTTACGATACCAGCTTTAGACCGCGACGAGGCGCGATTTGCTCAAGCTAGTAAACAAATGGTTGAGAGTGGCGACTTTGTAGATATACGTTTTCAAGAAAAACCGCGGTATAAAAAGCCTGCTGGAACCTATTGGCTGCAAGCGTTGAGCGTGAGCCTCTTCTCGGCCGAGAAATTGAACGAAATCTGGCCATATCGAATACCATCCCTCTTTGCAGCTATAATTGCAGTTATAGGAACTTACTTTCTGGCCAAGATATTTCTTCCTCCATCAGGTGCAGTAATTGCAGGGATTATTCTTTCATCAGCCCCTCTTATGATCGGCGAGGCTCATATGGCAAAAAGTGACGCATTGCTTCTAGCGACTTTAGTCGCTGCGCAGTATGGGCTCATAAGGGCCTACAAAAAACAGACAAACTGGCTGACGTGGGCATGCTTTTGGGGCGGTGCCGGTCTTGGTGTTATGATCAAGGGGCCAATTGCTCCGTTAATTATTTTGCTCACTATATTTGCTATTTCGGTCCTCGATCGAGAAATAAAATGGGTGATAAGGCTGAGGCCACTGTCCGGTTTTTTGCTGGTGGCATGCATTTGCCTGCCATGGCTCGTATCCATTCAGGTACAGTCTTCAGGAGAATTTCTCCAGTCCTCTCTGGGAAAAGATCTCCTGCCAAAGTTGACCGGTGGTATGGAATCTCATGGCCTTCCTCCCGGATACTACCTGCTGCTAACTCTAATTACCTTTTGGCCAAGTTCTTTATTTCTATGGCCGGGCTTGAAGTTTGCCTTTGTTTCAAGAAAAGCTAGAGCCATCAAATTTCTGCTTGCTTGGGTGATCCCCGCCTGGCTTATGTTCGAACTAGTTCCCACAAAACTGCCACATTACGTGTTGCCCCTGTATCCCGCCATCTCAATATTAATTGCTTATTGGATGACAAATGCAGCCAAACAAAACGGGAGCCAATCCACTTTCGCTTTAAACGCCTTGGAAGTGACTATAATTGGCGTCGTATGGTTTTTAATTGGCCTTGGGTTTCTACTGGCCTCTATTCTTTTATTTCAAGGAGAATTTCTAACCCCAGAACTTATCAGAAACCCGAACCTAATATTTTTGAAAGTTGACCAATTAGAATTAATTCTTTCTAATTCCGTCGCTATAGTGAGTAGCCTGGTCTTCATTGCCTTAATCGTTATTTCCTATGTATTTTTTGTAAAGAAAAAATATCTCGCATCTCTTTTGGCCTCTATAGCTATGGGAGGGCTATTTATTATTCCAATGCTCCAATGGTCAATTCCTGAACTAAAATGGCTTTTCCCATCGAAACAAATTTCCCAGGTTATCGAAAAATATAACACCAATGGATATCCCCTAGTAGCCATCGGATATCATGAACCTAGTCTGATTTTTTATAATGGCAGTTCCACTGCTTTAGCAAATCCAATAGAAGGCGCCAAAATCCTCGCAGAAAATTCTCCTTCATATGTAAGTGTGGCCGGGACACATTTAGAAAAGTTTCTAGAACTCACCTCCGGCAAAGGTCTAATCCTAAATAAGGTAGAAGAAATTGAAGCCTTTAACTACTCAAAAGGAAGGCCCATTAATCTTTTAGTCTACTATGCTGTCCAAAAACCTTAGAATGATTTAACGAAGCATGTTTGAGCACGAAACTAAAATTAAAGAGTTCCTGGAGGCCGCTAAACAACAACCTCTCGGATTAATCTTTCTGACTGTGGTTGTATTTTCACTTTTTTCTGGAATTGTACTAGAGAAAAATTTAGTGCTACTGATCAAATCGTATCAAAGCTATTTATTCATTGATTTTTTTCGACTTATTACGGTAGT
>NZVJ01000060.1 GCA_002701455.1 Rhodospirillaceae bacterium | reverse complement strand
CTGCTCGACATGATGGAGATTATACTTGGGCCTGAGATTTATAGTAATCCTACACAGCATGTGCGTATAAAGCCTCCGTCAAAATTTGCCGACAATGATAAAGAGTTGACGCCCGAAGTTACCACGACAGTATGGCATCAGGATTTAGCCACGGTCGCGCCGGAAGCGGACGACACCGAAATGGTAACTGTTTGGATACCATTAACCGAAGCAAATAGAGAAAATGGTTGCCTTCTAGTGGCTCCAAAGAGTCATAAGAGAGGTTTAGTGGCACACTGCATTGACCCTGTGTCCAGGTATAGTAGACAGGCGATACCCGAGAAATTAGTGGGCAAAGATCAAAAAGCAATATTAATGCAGCCCGGCGACGTGTTGCTTCTTGATAAGTTGACTATGCACGCCTCCTTACCGAACTTGAGCAAAGGTATACGTTGGAGTGTTGATTTACGTTATCAAAAAACTGGTTGGCCAACAGGGCGCCCGTGGTTCCCAGGTTTTGTCGTTCGCAGCAAAAAGAATCCAACAGAGGTGCTGAAAAGAGCGGATGAGTGGGCTCAGTTATGGGATGAGGCAAAGAAGAAATTAATTTTGAAAGCTCCTCAGTCATTTCAGAGATGGGAGGACGGAAACCCGGACTGCGCCTGATTGAGCAGGTGATTGGCCTTTTGAATTCCCAAATTTCCGATCACCTAAACCTTTGGCGGGGCGACCCGAAATAAAAACTCTATAACAGACTCTGCAAAAATATCGTTACGGTCGCCTGCTACCATATGAGCCGCGTTTGATACATTCACATACTCGGCGTGAGTGCACTGTTTTAGAAAGTCCTGCGCCCCCTCTTCGCTTAATACGTCTGACAAACCACCTCTAACAAGTAAAACGGGCAGCTTGAGATTATCTGCAGCATCATGGAGCCGTTGCCGATAATCTGGGGCGCCTGGCCGATTGAACCGGCGAGCGGGATCCCAATGCCAAACGTATTTACCATTTGGAGCCAGTCGAACATTTTTAGCCAAGCCATCTAGTTTCCTTGGTCGTTTTCTATGAGGTTGATAATTTGAAATTGCCTCTGCAACTTCTTCTAAACTATCGAATCCGTCTGGCTTTTGATTCATAAACTCTTGTATCTTTTTCTGACCTTCTGGTTCTATCCGAGGCGCCATATCAACCATCACTAAGGCTTTTGCCTTCAAATTTTTCTCTCCGACGGCAATCAAACTTGTGCCACCTCCCATAGAAGCGCCGACAAGAATGGGATTGTCTGAGCCAAGAGCATTAGAAACGCGGACGAGATCCTCGACCATTTTATCGGCGCTGTAGTTTCCCTCTCCGGCCCATTCAGAGTCACCGTGGCCCCTCGCGTCGAACGCTACAGCATGATAGCCTGCTAAACCAAGTGTTTCGCCAGCACCCTTCCAAGCATGCCTCGTTTGTCCCCCTCCGTGTTGCAAAATGACAAGTTGGTTGTTGGGGTCACCCCAGGTATCCCCTGCAATTTTAATGCCTTCGTATCCATCCCAAATATGGCCTGGGATAGGGGTCCCTGGCAGCCTCTGCCCTGCGCTCATTTTAATTCCTACAATACTATCTAAAACCTTTAATCGTTGTTCTGTATTTCTGTCATTCAGTCAAGTAGCATGATTGAGATTATTGAATAGGTTGCGATTATTGACGCTTTTAATAATTTCTTTTTTTGAGCGCTTCTTCCTCGATAGGGTTTAAATATTTTGTTTTGTGTCCTTGCAGCAAAAGAAATAATTTTGCAGTTTCCTCTAGCTCTTCTGTTGCATAAACGGCATCTTTTAGACTTTTTCCAGATACTACAGGACCATGATTAGCTAGCAAAACAGCATGGTGTTTCGATGCCATTTCTCGGACGACATTAGCGAGTTTTATATCTCCTGGCGGGAAGTAGGGAATTAGTGGAAGAATTCCAATCCTCATAACATAATAAGCCGTTATCGGCGGTAAAACATTTTTTGGGTTTATACCCTCAAGACAGCTAACTGCCACAGAATGCGTTGAATGTAGGTGAACTACGGCCGAGTCCTGAGGCCGTTTTTCATACATTGCTAAGTGCAAGAAACTCTCTTTTGTCGGAGGATCGCCTGAAATTAGGTTCCCTTTTTTGTCTAGTTTGGAAATTGAATTTGGATCAATGTTGCCCATTGAACAACCTGTCGGGGTCATTAACCAACCCTCTCCAGTCCGTACACTTATATTTCCGGAGCTTCCAAAGGTAAGTCCTCTATCAAAAAGCGATTTAGCCATTCCAACTATAAGATCGCGGGTTCTTGTTTCATTCATTATTCAGAGCCAAATTTTTTGAAAATATGAATTTTTATATCATTAGTGCGCTAGCTTAAGCTATATATTCAGGCGTGTCAGCTACATGGAATAAGACGAATTACAGAAGTGCAGGTGAACACTTTTTCATCATCTGCTAAAATATAAGCTTCCGCAAACGCTGTCCGCTTTGTCCTATGACTGACTTCTGGAAAAGCTTTGAGGATGGTGCCTTTTTTCGCTGGTTTTAGAAAGTTAGCAGTTAAAGAAACCGTCAAAGCTCGCAAATTTCCCAGGTTTTTAACAGCTTCGTGGCAGACAGCGAGGTCAGCTAGTGTCATTATTAATCCCCCATGGGCTACAAGGCCGCTATTACACTGGGATTGGCTAACCTCCAATGCAACAATAGTCTCGCCATTATTTCCTTTCCCCAGATAAAACGGGCCAGAGTTCATTTCGAACGGATCGTCTGGGTAGGGTATGGTATATCCATTATTAAGAAAATCAGTTTTGGGCATTTCTTTTTTAATCATCTAGATATCCGCTCGTTCTATATGATGTTATCTCTAGTCATTTCCTACAAAGTGGGGTTATCTTATATTATTCATTAAATGAAAAGGAATTAAAGGTGAAGGCTTACCAAATTATAAATTGGGGTGAAAAATTAAAAGAAAACGAAATTCCTATCCCCAAGCCCGAGGGCACGGAAGTTCTGATCAAAATAAGAGCAAGTGGGATTTGTCATTCGGACATACATATTTGGGACGGATATTTTGATCTAGGGAATGGAAAGCGGATAAGCCTAGAAGACCGGGGGCTAAAATTACCCTTCACAATGGGGCATGAGCCCGTTGGAGAAGTTGTTGCTCTTGGTCCGGATGCACGAGACGTTGATATTGGTGACCGCAGAATTGTTTATCCTTGGATAGGCTGTGGTGTTTGCAAGGTTTGCAGGAATGGTGACGAACTTCTCTGCAACAATCCGATCACGGTTGGAACAAGGCGAGATGGGGGCTACGCAGAATACCTTTTGGCTCCTCACGCAAAATATCTAGTATCTTACGATGGCGTTGATGAAGCATTTGCCGCTACTGCAGCTTGCTCAGGAATTACAGCGTATAGTGCCCTTAAAAAGCTAAAATATCTTACACCTGATCAGGCGGTGCTTATTATAGGTGCGGGGGGTGTTGGGTTAGCTGGTGTTGGTATGGCAAAAGCAATATTGAAAGGTAGAGTAATAGTAGCAGACGTTGACCCGCTTAAGCGAGAGGCCGCCCTAAAGGCCGGAGCGGATGAGGTCATTGACAATAGTTCACCAGGTTCAATTAAGGAGCTTCTGCGACAGACGGATGGGGGGCCCCATGGAGTTGTTGATTTTGTAGGTGCGCCTGCCACTAGCTCGTACGCATTTCAAGTTCTAGCGAAGGGGGGTACGTTGGTCGTCGTTGGGCTATATGGAGGAAGTATGGATCTGTCTTTATCGATGCTTCCGCTCAAGGTTGTCAATATTGTTGGGTCTTATGTGGGAACGCAGCAGGATCTGGAAGAGCTTTTGGATTTAGTGCGAGATGGGCTTGTAACACCGGTCCCTATAATTAAAAGACAGCTCAGCGAAGCGCCAATGGCCATCCAAGATTTACGTAGCGGAAAAGATATAGGGCGTTATGTGCTGATAAATTACTAAAAAGCTTTTGCGGACTGGCAATTATGGTTATTTCAAAATGATCAAACACCCAGCTTATTTCCTAAGAAGTCTTTCTGTTCTAATAATTCTGGTGAAGTCCCTTCCCATACTATGCGTCCTTTTTCGATTACATAATGCATGTCTGCGATGCGAGCTAAGTCGTTTACATTCTTATCTACAACCAAAATTGAAATTCCTTCCTTCTTCAATTGATTGAGGCATCTCCAGATCTCTCTTCGAACTAATGGCGCTAAACCTTCTGTGGCTTCATCGAGTAGAAGAAGTTTTGGGTTAGTCATAAGTGAACGGCCAATGGCTAACATCTGTTGCTCTCCGCCGGACAATAAATTTGCCATGTTGTCTATCCGTGCGGATAGTTGGGGAAACAAATCAAGTATTTTTCCCAGGTTCCAAGGATTGGGGTATTTATTTCTGTTTGCCGCAATGGCTACTAGATTTTCTCGGACAGTTAAATTTGGGAAAACTTGCCGGCCCTCGGGAACCAAAGCTATTCCCTTTCTATTGATTTTGAAACTTTCGAGATGATCAATAGGCTCATTTTCGAGAAAAATTTCACCTCTAGTAATTTGCGTTATTCCCATAATGGAGTTTATAGAGGTCGTTTTGCCCATACCATTACGCCCTATTAATGTGACTACTTCACCACTCTTAATGTTTAGAGAAACCCCAAATAACGCTTGGCTTGCTCCGTAATGGGTTTCAATCTCTCGGACCACTAACAATTGAGATCCCCCTCCGTGCCGAGATAGGCTTCCCGCACTCGTTCATCTGTCTTTATGCNTTGAGGGGAACCGCTTGCTATAGCCCGACCGTAGACGAGTACAGTTATACGGTCGGCAAGCGCGAACACCACATCCATGTCATGCTCTATCAGCAGTATCGTCTTTCTTTTTTTCAACTTTTTCAGNATTTTCAGTATTTTTTTTCCTTCCTCGGCACCCATACCTGCCATCGGCTCGTCTAGTAATAAAAGATGNGGTTGGGTGGCTAAAGCCATNGCTATCTCTAATTGNCGGTGTTCACCATGAGAAAGGTTTTGTACTTTTTCAAATTTTCGCCCCTCAAGTCCGACTTCCTTCAGGGCATGCATCGCTGATTGTCGTAGATCAAGNTCGTCGCGTGCAGNTTTCCAGAATTTGTAGGAATGTCCCTCGTTTGCCTGCGTTGCAAGAGCAACATTATCGATCACATTCATTTCCAGCATTAAGCTGGTTATCTGAAATGAACGAGCTATACCTAAATGGCTCCTTTTATATGGTGGCAGCATTGTAATGTTTTTTTCTTGAAACACAATTCGCCCATTNTCAGGAAAAATTTCGCCTGAAAGCTGNGCGATGAGTGTGGTCTTTCCAGCGCCATTGGGTCCAATAATGGCATGCAATTCGCCCTGCTCTATGTCTAAACTTAGATCATCTGTTGCGACAACGCCGCCAAAAGTTTTGGATAGGTCGGAAATGCTAAGGATCGTCTGTCTCATTTAGATAGGCCTAGCTTNGTAAGTAAACCATCAATGCCGCCTCGCGCGAAAAGAACCACAAGTATAAGTAAAGCGCCAAAGAAAAAATGCCAATAAATGGTAATACCGGATAACCATTCTTCTAAAAGAACAAAAGTTGCAGCGCCCCACAAAGGGCCAAAAAGTGCCCCGGTCCCACCCAAAAGAACCATAAAAATTAGTTCACCAGATGCAGTCCAGTCCATCATTTCTGGGCTGATGAAATTTGTGAAATTTCCCAACAGGGCTCCAGCATAACCGCACAGGCAACCGGANAGAACATAACAAACAAGCTTATATCTATATGTGTTGTAACCGATCGACTGCATTCTTCGTTCATTACTCTTAGATCCGGCAATTACCATCCCAAAACGAGATCCCATGATACGTTTAACGATAAAAAGTGAAATCAGAAGAGATACAAAGACAAAATAATATAGAGTAACAGTATCTTCGAGATCAAAAAAATTCCCAAAAGTGCTTCTTGTATCAATTACTAAACCGTCGTCGCCACCATATTCTTCAATGCTTACAATTCCAAAAAAGGCCATTTGCGTGAATGCCATGGTTATCATNATGAAATAAACGCCCTTGGTTCTAAGGCAAACTGCACCAGTTAGAAGAGCAAAAACCCCAGAAATAAGAATTGCTGTACATAATTGGAATAGACCATCATAGATTTCGTAGTAGGCAGGTATTCCAACGCTATAAGCACCTATACCCAAGTACGCTGCATGACCGAAGCTTATCATTCCTCCATGTCCAAGGATTAGATTTAGGCTAACTGCTGCAATTGCTAAAATCATTAATCTATTGGCAAGATCCAAATAGAAATTATCACCGGTCACGTTGACGTATAAAGGAAGGAGGGCAAGGAGACNTGCTGCAATTATGAAGGCAAAATTGAANGGCTTTCTTGTTAGACGGTTGCGCATACGATTAGCGTCCTTTTGGCGGGAAAAGACCTTGCGGTCTAAATGCAAGAACTGTCGCCATTAAAATGTATATTGCCATTGCGGATAGGGCTGGGGCAGCGGTTTCAGCGTTTTCCTCCGATACAATGATTTTTAATAAAGTATCAAGAAATGATCTACCCATAGTGTCAATAAGCCCNACCAAAATGGCTGCTAAGAATGCGCCTTTGATTGAACCGATACCGCCAATAATGATCACCACAAACGCTACGATTATTATCTCGTTACCCATTCCAATACTAGCCTCAGTTATTGGTGAAATCATCATCCCCGCGAAACCTGCCATAGCTGCTCCAACAGCAAAGACCATCGTAAAAAGTGACTTAATATCTATACCGTGAGCAGACACCATCTGTCTGTTTGACGCACCGGCTCGAATAAGCATCCCCGTTTTTGTATGGGAAATTATAAAATAAAGACCAAAAGCTATAAGTAGCCCGGCTAATATTATGGAAAGGCGGAATGTAGGAAATTCAACGCCAGGTAGAATAGTAAGCCGTCCATCTAAAAAAGCCGGAAGTTCTATAGCTTTACCTTCGGGCCCCCATAAAAAATGGACCATGGTATCAAAACACAAAATCAGTCCAAACGTTGCTAGAACGTGGTCTAGGTGATCTTTTGAATAGAGGCGTCGAATGATTGAAATTTCAAGAAGAGCTCCTGCTGCGGCTGTCGCAGGAATAGCTAGTGCTATGCCTAAGAGAAAAGAGCCAGTGACTTCACTTAGGCTTGCACAAAAGTAGGCACCGATCATGTAAAGGGCACCATGAGCTAAATTTACAAAGTCCATAATGCCGAAAACAAGTGTCAAACCGGAAGCCAACAAAAATAAGAGCAGGCCAAGCTGAAGTCCATTTAGAACTTGAGTGATTATTAACACCCAATCCATATTCTATATCCTGTCAAATTTTCTTTTCATACTAAACTCCATATAAAACTGCTAATTAGGAGCTTTTAAAAGATACGGCGGGAGAAATATCCCGCCGTATCTGAAATTCTTCAAAGGACAATAGGCTACATTGAGCAGTCCTTTGCATATGTGTCTTGATGATTTTTTAAAACAACCTCTTGCACTGAGGTAGTCCAAACTCCTTCCGAGTCTTTTACAACTTTCCTCGAATAGAAGTTTTGTATAGGGAAATGATTATTTCCATAAGAGAATTTTCCCCGAACAGATGGAAAATTAGCTGTTTTCATTGCGGCTCTCATTCCATCTATATTTGATAGGTCGCCTTTTACCGCTTCAACAGCGCTTTTTATTAGAAATATCGTATCGTAGGACTGCGCGGCATAGAAGGATGGATAACGGCCATACTTTTTCTTAAAGCCTGAAACAAACTTCTTATTTTGGGGGGTATCTAAATCGGGTGCCCAAAATTGAGTCATTACTGATCCCATTACCCCGCTCATATTTGCTTTTTGGAGTTTGGGTAAGGCTATGGAATCAACTGTGAAGACTGAGTAAAGGGGTATCTTTCCCTGGAGACCAGCTTGTGCATATTGCTTGATGAATGCGCCACCTGCTTTACCAGGATAAAAAACGAAAATACCTTCAGCGCCAGATGCTTTTGCTTTTGCTAACTCAGCCGAAAAGTCAAGTTGAGCGTCTTTCCCCCACTTTGTAAGATCCTTTCCAACTATCTTTCCCTTAAACGTTCTGGCTACTCCAGAAACCATATTTTTTCCGGCGGCATAGTTGGGTGCCATAACGTATAGTGACTTAACATTGTTTAAATTAAGTACTTCTCCCATTGCCATAGGCGTTTGGTCGTTTTGCCAGGATGTGGAGAAAAAGTTTTTGTGGCATAGTTTTCCAGCCATTTGCGAAGGTCCTGCATTCGAGCTAATTAGAAACTTTCCTGCCCCTAAAGCGGATTTTTGGGAAGCTAGAAGAACATGCGACCAAATAAACCCGGTTACGAACTGTACCTTGTCTTGCTTTACTAATTTGTCTGTTTTCTGTTTTCCTATAGCTGGTTTAAAACCGTCATCTTCAATAATTAACTCAACATCACGTCCAGCCATTTTCCCGCCAATATCTTCCATGGCTAGGTTCACCGCGTCTACCATATCTTTTCCAATTACTCCGGCAGGGGTGGTGATGGTAGTAACAAAGCCAATTTTGACTTTTTCAGCAGCCGCGGCGGTTCCTATAGCCATCAGTCCCGCGGATGCAACAAGTAGAAACTTTTTAAACATTCTAAAATCCTCCCATTTTCAATTGGCATGATGCCGAAAATTGATGGAAATTCAACACTATTGATCAATTTTATCGAAACTATCGGAATAATTTGCTCTTAAAGCTCGAATTTTCCCTAAACCAATAAAGAAGGCTTGCTTTTAGCTGCATCACTAGTCAATAAAAAATGAGGTGAAGAGATTACCTAATAACAAATTTTTGAACGCCAGCGTTTAAATAGGTCTTTTGAGTGTGCGGATGAACAGTCAGAAAAAAGCGAAAAAGAAACCGGCAGCTAGGGACACTAGTAAGCGAAAACTTAAACGGAAATCCCGCGGTTTCTTTGGTTCGTTTGGTTCATTCGCGGTTTTAGGTGCTATCTGGGGCATAGCAATTATTTTAGCGATAGGGATATATCAGGCGACCCAGCTGCCGGATCTTTCAAAGCTAGAATTAAAAAAACGGGATATAGGTGTCCGCTTGTTAAATAAAAAGGGAACGAGCTTTGCAACCTACGGTGATTTTTATCTAAAACCCGTTGGTTTTTCGGAAATTCCGCCTTTTCTCATTGATGCGTTAATTGCTACAGAAGATAGAAGGTTTTTAAAACATTGGGGCATTGATCCCATCTCCTTAATTAGAGCAATGACAGTAAACTTAAAAGAAGGAAGAATAAAACAGGGTGGAAGTACCCTTACCCAGCAACTCGCAAAGAATCTATTTTTAGTTTTTGATAAAAGTCTGGAACGCAAGCTGCAAGAGCTTTTACTCGCATTCTGGTTGGAAATGTCTTTTACGAAAGAGCAAATACTTACGCTCTACTTAAATAGGGTTTACTTTGGCTCTGGCGTTTTTGGTTTGAGTGCGGCTGCTCAGCATTATTTTGGAAAGGCTGTAAAAGGGCTCGAAGTGCAGGAAGCAGCCATGCTCGTGGGAATTTTAAAAGCTCCTTCAAGATATAATCCAAGGACTAATTTGTCTGTTGCGAAGAAAAGAGCAAACCAAGTCCTGAAAAATATGGTGAACGCCGGCTTTTTAAAACAGAACCAATTAAAAAAATACACAATATATAAGTTGAAAATGAGGGAACAATTAAGGTTGGAAAAAGGAACCTGGTACTTTGCTGATTGGATTAGAGAACGGGCCGAAGCGTATTCTGGCAACGTTCATGTAAATAAAGAAATATTAACCACTTTGGATCCACGCCTGCAGAAGAAAGCCGAGTTAGCCTTGTCTAATGAACTTAATCGGGATAAGTCGAATAAAGACTTGCAAGGAGCGATCGTCGTGCTTGACCCGGGGGGCAGAATTTTGGCGATGGTTGGTGGTAAAAATTACTTCAAGAGCAAGTTCAATAGGGCTACGCAGGCACGACGGCAACCGGGTTCGGCTTTTAAGCCCATAGTATTTCTTGCGGCTCTTTCGAAAGGTTTAAATCCAAAAACCACAATATCCGATCAGCCTTTGGAAATAGGGAATTGGCGACCGAAAAACTTTGATGGAAAGTATCGAGCTAGTGTTTCCCTCCGACAAGCATTAGCGATGTCATATAACGTTGCAACTGTCAGACTATCCGAGACGATAGGACGGAGTTTGACCATAAAAACTGCAAACCGTTTGGGAATTATTTCAAAACTAGACGATGAACCGAGCCTTGCCCTGGGCAGTAGCGGAGTATCGTTGTTAAATTTGACAGCAGCATATGCAGCTATAGCTAATGGTGGATTTCCAATTGAGCCCCACGGCATTACCAGTGTATTAACTGAAAATGGAGAACCAGTTTACAATAGAAGGGCACAAACGGTCACCCCGATAGCTTCGCCTGAAGTGATAGAAGCAATGAACTCGATGTTAGAGGATGTTATTTCCTATGGGACAGGTAAAAAAGCAAGTATTGGAAGAAGGGCGGCCGGAAAAACGGGTACAAGCCAAGATTATCGAGACGCTTGGTTTATTGGATATTCCCAAGGGCTAACAGTAGGCGTTTGGGTCGGTCGGGATGACAACCTGCCAATGCGTGAGGTGACTGGTGGGAGTATTCCGGCTCAAATATGGGCTCAATTTATGCGTAGTGTTCTTTGAGGGGTTAGTCTTTTGTAAAAAAGCCTGGACCTTTAATGACAACAAGAAAGAAGCTCAAGTTTTTGCTTAATCGGTGAACGAAATGGGAATGAAGTATAGTTGAGTGGCACAATTATGATTTTTCCTCAAAAGTCTAGGCAAAAAACTATTCCCTAGACTCTCGGCAAGTTTCATTTTCTAAGTAACTGAATTGACTAATAATTTTTTCATAGACGGCTTTTTTAAACTCTATGATCGTTGATACTGTGGAACTAAGAGATGTCCACTTCCAGGCATCGAATTCGGCATTCCACCCACCTAAATCTATTTCGTCTTCATGGCCAAGAAAACGCATGGCAAACCAGATCTGTTTTTGTCCACGATAACTGCCGGCGAATGAGTTTGCTGTAAGAACAGGAGGGTAGTCGTAATAAAGCCAGTCAGTTGTCCTATCAAGAATCTTTACAGTTTTTATATTTGTTTCCTCTTCTAGCTCTCGTAGTGCGGCTGCGGCTGGGCCTTCACCCGCGTTGATACCGCCCTGGGGGAATTGCCAAGACGGCCTGTTGACATCGTTTCTTCTTCCGACAAACACCTCGTTATTTTTGTTGAAAAGAACGATACCTACGCACGGACGGTAAGTAAGGTTAGTTAATCTTGCTTCTAAATTAGTAGTCATCTTTGGCTTTGTTTATCTACTAAAGCGGTGATTGGTGCTAGCGAAATTTGTTTTGCTTTCAATTTCTCTGCCCATTGACTCAGTATTTCTATTGTTAAAGGAAACGGTTGTGCAATACCAACTGCAAACCTCTTTTTAAGTGCAATCTTCTCCAGCTCATCTAACTTGTCTTTGATTTTTTGGTTGGATGGCTCTTTATCTATAAAGATGTTATTGAACGCCCTGGGCAGTTGAATAGAGGAGGCCAATTCTGGACCAAGACTTCGCGAAGTTGATCTGCTGTCTACGTAAATTAGCCCTCGTTGTTTAATAGTTTTTAAAATAGGGAGAAATGTTTCAGAGTGTAGCATAAATTTAGTACCAAGGGTTCCTAGTAGACCTACATACCCCCCAGCTTTTTTCATAACATGCTCTAAGCGATTTAGATTCTCAACCTCGTTAGATGAGGTTAGTAGCGTAGCCCTCCCAGGATCGTTTTTAGGAAATCCAAGTGGTTCCATTGGAATATCCATTAGAACTTCATGGCCTTTCTGTCGAGCTTCCCTAATCCAGCTTTTTAATCTGGGAGCCACGTGAGAGAAAGAGAGTGTTATATCTTCCGGTAGTAATTTTAAAGCTGCTTTCGTGTAAGTTGCCGATAACCCGAGATTAGTAACAATAAGGGCAATCCTAGGTTTTCTATCAGCTCGTTTAAATCCCCTAGAGTACTCTAACCAAGGTTGTCGTCCGTCTGCAGCAATTATAGGTAGTGGCCCATCTTCAGTCTCCTCAGTGATGTGAGGAAATATGATCCCTACCAGAGCGTCACGATCCCCCGATGTATCTTTTGGTTTTTCGGATTTCTCCATTATAGTTTTATCAGATCCATCCTCAATCCTTTGATCTTTTGCTTGGCTTTGTTCTTTACTGGAGTTTTTAGGAGCCGTTTCATCATCTGCTAATACCTCTACTGTAACAGCGGGTGTCATTGCTATTCGCTTTTCTATTGTTTTTTCCGCATTTACTAAGACCCAACCAAATACTATTCCGGCACCTCCAAAAAAAATTACTAGGATTGCGCTGTATAAAATCCACACCAGCCGTCTTGATTTCGAGCGCGGTTTTATCTGGTTGGGATCGTCTTCTTCATTTAGATATTCGTCCTGCCTAGTCGTTGCGATTGGTTCCTTCTTAGACTTTCGGCCCAATTTAAAAACGTTTTTGAGGCGGGATATCAAAGAACTGAACTTCAATTTACTATTCGTTTTTTAAGTAGCGACAAGCCACGCAGGAGATCGACTGCTCTTGCCAGTTGATAGTCTGTACTTGCCCGTTCTTTTGCAGTTGGACGCACATCCTTTGATTTATGTTGCTTGTTTTTGCGTTTTTTCTCATCGATGTTTTCCAAGGCTCCGCGCAAATCAGCTTCTCGGCGTTGCTTGGAACGTTCATTTTTTTCGATTTTTGCGGCATTGACCACTATATCAGGCGATATGCCAGTTTTTTGGATAGATTTCCCAGACGGCGTATAATAACGTGCTGTTGTTAGTCGCATGGCCACGTCGTTGGATAGGGGAACGATGGTTTGTACAGAACCTTTTCCGAAAGATTGTGTTCCAAGAATGATAGCTCGCCGGTGGTCTTGAAGTGCGCCTGCAACGATTTCTGACGCGGAGGCTGACCCAGTGTTAATAAGCACGATTAATTTTGAACCGTCAGTAAGATCCCCTGGCTTTGCGTGAACGCGTGCCGTATTATTTGGATCTCTCCCTCTGGTGGACACGATTTCTCCATGATTAAGAAATATATCACTTACGGAGATTGCTTGGTTAAGAAGTCCGCCTGGATTATTTCTCAGATCTAGTATGAAACCGGAAAGCGAAGAACCAATCTCTTTTCTTAATTGAGATATCGCTTTCTTAAGGCCAGGTGTTGTTTGCTGGTTAAATGTTGTTATCCTTATATAACCAATGTCGTCAATTGCTTCAAAACGTACCGAGCGAATTTTTATTATGGCTCTTTTTATTTTAACCTTAAAGGGATCTACATTTTTGCGACGGATACTTAAAATAATCTCCTCGTCAACAGGGCCCCGCATCTTTCCAACAGCTTGGCGCAAAGATAGGCCAAGTATAGAGATACCATCTAAGTGTGTTATAAGATCGCCGGGTTCAAGTCCGGCTCGTGACCCGGGTGTATCATCTATTGGGGAAACCACTTTCACTAAGCCATTTTCCATGGTGACTTCTATTCCAATGCCACCAAATTCACCTTTTGTCTGAACCTGCATTTCTCTAAAGCTTTTCTTATCTAGGAAACTTGAATGCGGATCGAGCGAGGTGAGCATTCCATTTATGGCGGCTTCGATAAGTTTTTTATCGCTTACATCATCTACGTATTCTGACTTTACTCGCTCGAAAACGTCGCCAAATAAGTTGAGCTGGCGATATGTCTCGCTCGCATTTAGTGAAATAGGTAGAAGTGCAACAAAGCCACTTAATAAAACTAAGCGGGTTATCCAGTTTTTAATTTCCAAGATAGTTGCTCTGTAAAGATAGATATAATCGTGCATTTGGTTAGGTCGCATTTCTTTTTGGTGATAACCAGGCTAACGGATTTACCGGTTTACCATAGCGACGAAGCTCGAGATACAGTCGTGGACCGGGTTGTCTTTCTGGAAGCTTAAGTTTTTTCATAACACCTACAGGTTCCCCTTTTAGAAGATTTTGGCCAGTCTTTACGTCGATTTTATCTAAACCAACCATTAAAGTATTAAAGCCATCCCCATGATCAATTATTAAGATTGGCCCAAAGTTACGAAAATTACTAGCATATAGAACCTTTCCATCAAATGATGAAAACACTTTAGCCCTCGATTGGGTGGTAATATTTATGCCCTTACTTTTCAAACCTATTCGATCAATTTCTCCAAACGCCCCCGATATTTCTCCAAACACGGGGAGTTCTAATCGTAATTTATTTTGAGTAAAAGAACTATAGACTGGAAAATTAGTGTCCCTTAAAGGAATTTTACTTTGTGATACTCTTTTGCTTGTGAAAGAGCTTTGTGGCATTCGATTTTTAAAAGATTTTCTCTCTTCTGGCGCTAGCATTATACTTAAAGTATAAATGGAATGGCGTTTCTGGTCATTTTGCTCCCGAAGTTCTTCGTACATTTTCTCAAAAGAATCTGGGTTAACCGATGCTTTTGGATCTGATTTACTCTTGTTGGCAGTAATTAATTGGTCGATTTGTTGATGCAAGTTAATAAGTTTTTTGTCGGCCAAGGCTATCCTCTGAGTTTCAAGCGTAATAGATTCTTTTAAATGTGAATACTTTCTGTTATCTGATTCCAGTTTGTTTATCTCATCAGATAATTTTCTCGAAATTAACCTGATTAAAGTTTGCGTCCGCGTAATTGATAATGGGAGTTTGGCTGAGGATATTGGGGAAGATTTAGGATAGCGAGAAAGACTGATCAATACTTTCGATAGATTGATTTTTTTTTGGCTGCGGATATTTATCTGTGATTTTATTTTTGAGAGTTGGTCGTGCAATATGGCCAGTTTATGCTTAGCTAATAGAATAATATCTGTATATTGTTCTTCCGTTTTTGATGTTTTGATTAGCTCGTGTCGTAGTGATAAAAACTGTTCGATCTCGCTTTTATTTGCACTCAGGGCCGTATGCGGGAAAACTGCGACAGAAAAAAAAATAATTAGGCATGCGTAAAAAAAAGGGATGAAAGGCATGTATCTTAACATAAACTTAGAACAACTCACTTCTTAATAATAATGAAGAGCCTGTCATTTCCATGGGTTTTGGGATAGCCATTAGGTCTAAGATGGTGGGAGCAACGTCTGCCAGTTTTCCAGATTTCAAAGACGTTACTTCGCTAGGTGCATTTATTAAGATTGTTGGGACTAAATTCGTTGTATGGGCCGTGTGTGGAACACCGTTTACTTCGTCGAACATAACTTCACAGTTTCCATGGTCTGCGGTGAGAAACATTTTTCCATCATACTGTAATACGGCCTCAACAACTTTTCCTACACATCTGTCCACCGTTTCAACCGCTTTGATTGCGGCTTTTAAGTTACCAGTGTGTCCAACCATGTCAGGGTTTGCATAATTCACTATTATTAAACCATATTCTTTTTTCTCTAGAGCACTAATTAACTCTTGGGTGACTTTTTCTGCAGACATCTCGGGTTGAGAGTCATAGGTCAATACTTTTGGTGATGGTACCAATATGCGTTCTTCGCCTGGTAGTAGGACTTCTTGCCCGCCATTAATGAAAAAAGTCACATGGGGATATTTTTCGGTTTCTGCTATTCTCAATTGTTTGATTTTTTGGCTTGCTATAATTTCTCCTAATGTGTGGCTTAGATTTTTCGCAGGAAATAATGTGTTTAAGAACCTATCCAAATGATTAGAATAAGAAACGAGGCCGGCTTTAGCTGAAAAATTTGGTAAATGAGTCCGTGGGAAACTATCAAACGTCGGATCAACAACAGCGGAGAGGAGCTCGCGCGCTCGATCAGCCCTGAAATTTGCGAAAAATAAGGAATCACCCTTATTTATGCCATTAAAACTATATGAAATAAGAGGGTTAATGAACTCGTCTGTTATTCCTAATTCGTATTGTTGTTTGATCCCTGAGGTTAAGTCTTTGAATTTCTCACCATGCCCATTAACAATAGTATTGTATGCTTTTTCTACTCTTTCCCAACGGTTATCGCGATCCAGGGCATAAAATCGGCCGATCAAACTACCTATTGAAATATTTTCATTTGCAGTATGTAAAAAGCTTTCAATGAATTTTAAAGCACTGCTTGGAGCAGTGTCACGTCCATCTAAAATCCCGTGAAGCACAACTGGAACACTGGAACTCGCTATGGTTTTTGCGAGCGCTTCGATGTGGGTCTGATGGCTATGGACGCCGCCATCGGATAGCAATCCAATGAGATGGCATTTGCCCGCGGATTTTTTGGTAGCTGAAATGAAATCTTTTAATACTTTGTTTTTAGATAGCTTGTTTGATTGGATTGCTTGGTTGATTCTGGGCAGGTCCTGCAGAATAACACGGCCGGCGCCTATATTCATGTGTCCCACTTCTGAATTTCCCATTTGACCCTCAGGCAGTCCTACATGTTCGCCTGAAGCGTGCATTAAATTATTTGGCCATTGTCTAACCAGCTGATCGAAAATGGGTGTTTTTGCCTGAGTAACAGCGTTGTATTTTGCGTTTGAGCTTATTCCCCAGCCATCCATTATACAGAGTATCGTCGGTTTCATATTATTATCAGTTGTATACCTTTAATTAATCCCTGTGGTAAGGATGATTTTTAAGTATCTGTTGGGCTCGATAAAGTTGCTCCGCAACCATACCACGTATCATTAAATGAGGCCAAGTTACGCGACCAAAGCTAAAGACTAGATCCGAAGAATTTATAGCAGAAGGATCCAGACCGTAAGATCCACCAATCAAAAAAGAAATATTCCTGGCGCCGTTATCTAATTGTTCGCCAATCCAACCGGAGAACTCTCTGCTTGATACCAGCTTTCCTGTTTCATCTAATATAACTACGGGCGAGCCTTTAGGGACTGAAGATACAAGCTTTTTGGTTTCCTCAAGGCGCTGCTTTTTCCAATTTTGTGTTTTTTGGGTTTCAAATTCGATTAATTGAATGTCCCATTGAATTCTCTTGACATAAAAGTCATAGAGTTCCCGAAATACACCTTGGCGGTTTTTTCCAATCGCCAAAATATTTACTCTCATTCTTCCTGCCTGATGAATTGTCTGATTATATTTCCAAATTCTCTATTTTAGTATCTTGGATTGAATTGATTTGCCACATTTTTTCCAGATTATAGAACTCTCTAACCTCAGGTCTAAATAAGTGAATTATAATATCCCCGCTGTCTATTAGCACCCAGTCACCTTGGTTTAATCCCTCAATATTTACTGGTGCTTTAATGTTCTTCTTTATCATCGTTACTGTGTGTTCAGCCATTGCCCGAATCTGTCTCGAGGAAGTGCCGCTGGCGATGAGCATAAAATCGGCAATACTGGTTTTTCCGGATAAATCAATTTTTACAATATCCTGTGCCTTGAACTTCTCGAGTGATTCGACGGCAACATTTAAAAGACTTGATCTATTAGTAGTTTGCTTTTTGATCTCTATCTCCAATAAAACTAGAAATTGTTTCGGATCGTATCTTTGTAGCAGAGATGTGACTAAGATTGGTATGAAAGAAGATCCAGGCCGGGGGGAATTTATTTTTTAGAACCAACCCCTGCCTTTCTCGAAGTCGATTCCTGAAAAAGCGTCTAGGCATTTTTGATGCTAATGAATTAAATGAAAAGTTTGGGCGATCGAAGACGGCTATCCGGACAAGTGATGCTATCTTTTCCCAATCTTTCCACTCTGAAAATTGAACTAGATTATCTGCTCCCATAATCCAAACGAATCTTGTGGTTGGAAAGCGCTGCGTCAGAATTTCTAATATATCAATAGTGTATTGTGTATTGAAATAGGATTCTATCGTCATTACCTTAATTTTCGGGTTGCCGGAAACTTTTACAGCATTTTGAACTCTCTCCTCAATGCCAGCCATATCGGCTTTGGGCTTAAGCGGGTTTTGGGGAGAAACAAGCCACCAAAGTTTATCTAAGCTCAGTCTTTTTATTGCCAATTCTGAAATTAGCTTATGACCAGAATGGGCTGGGTTAAATGATCCCCCCATAAGGCCAATATACTGTTTAGTTGTAGCTCCTACCGCAAAAGAAGACGCTAAATTTCTTCCTCTAAATACCATTTTGACTGAACTCATGGACGTACTTGTCCATTCCCACGAACAATGTACTTAAAGCAGGTGAGTTGTTCTGTTCCCACAGGGCCTCTTGCGTGCAAACGTCCGGTTGAAATTCCAATTTCTGCGCCCATCCCGAACTCTCCTCCGTCTGCATATTGTGTAGACGCGTTGTGAAGAACGATAGCGCTATCCACTTCATTTAAAAATCGTTCTGCTGTTTTGGGGTTATCTGTGACTATGCTATCCGTGTGGCTTGAGCCATATTTGCGGATGTGTTCTATTGCTCCATCTATTCCATCAACTAACTTAACAGAAAGTACCGAATCTAGGTACTCTGTTGACCAATCAGCTTCCGAAGCCCTTTCCATTTCTGGCACCAAGTGGCAGGCTCCTGTATCGCCTCTTAAAATACAGCCATGGTCTAAGAGGGTGCTTGCAACTGGTGGGAGAAGTATATTGGCCGCTTGAGTGTCGACCAGAAGGGTTTCGGCTGCACCACAAACACCTGTGCGTCGCATTTTAGCGTTTAACGTTACATTTTTTGCCATCTCTAAGTCAGCCGCTGCGTCAAGATAGACGTGGCATAGTCCTTCTAGATGCGCGATTGTCGGAATTTTACTCTCTTTCTGTACTTTAGCGACGAGAGATTTTCCGCCACGTGGTACAATAATGTCCACATATTTGGTCATTCTAAGGAGATGATCGACAGCCTCGCGATCTCGTGTAGGAACTAATTGAACAGAGTCTTCTGGTAGATTGGCAGATTTAAGGCCCCTTTTCAAACATCTTACGAGTTCTCCAGAGGTATGGAATGACTCAGACCCGCCACGCAGTATCACGGCGTTTCCTGATTTCAGGCAAAGGCCTCCCGCGTCCGCGGTAACGTTTGGTCTGGACTCATAAATTATGCCGATCACCCCAAGTGGGACACTAACCCGACTTATTTTCAATCCGTTGGGTCGATCCCAAGTGCTTAAGACTGTTCCTACAGGATCCGGAAGTTGCGCGATCATCTCGAGACCAGAAGCAATACTTTCTAATCTGGCCTCGTCAAGCATCAATCGGTCGAGAAGTGCAGCAGTTAATTTCTTATCACGGGCAAAATTAAGATCAGAGACGTTAGCTTTTATAATGGCTTTAGAATTGGACCGGACTTCTGAAGCAGCTAGCAATAGTGCTTTGTCTTTTGCCGCTTTCGGTGCTCTTTTCAACTCTTGAGCAGCAACTGCAGCTCTTACACCTATATTCTCAAGCGTATTCAGTATCGAGGCAGTAGCATTATTAGAAATTGTTTCTTCGCTATCAGTCTTAATACTATCCTCCTATCCTATTTTCTAAAAGTTTAAATGAGAACAAGATCATCTCGGTGTATTAACTCGTTTCTGCCTTGGTAACCCAGTATAGCCTCTATTTCGGTTGATCTTCTACCTTTTATCAAAAGTGTATCTTTCGCAGAATATGCGACAAGGCCACGAGCGATTTCGGTTTCATCTTGATTAAGTACTTTTACTAAGTCACCCCGTTCGAAATGACCAGAAACTTGCAGTACACCGGCTGGAAGNAGACTTCTACCATTATAGATTGCTGAAGTGGCGCCTTTATCTATAAATATTGAACCGCTGGGGTCTATAGCACTTGCTATCCATGTTTTTCTTGCCCTTCGAGGTGTTGAATTTGCTTTAAACCAGGTGCATTTAATTCCATCCTCAATAGCTTGAATAGGATTTGAAATGGTACCATTTGCGATTATCATGTGGCAGCCGGCGTTATTAGCAATGCGAGCTGCTGCTAATTTTGTCACCATGCCGCCAGAGGAATAATTTGTTATAGCAACTCCAGCCATAGCTTCAATCTTAGGTGTAACCTCGTGCACAATTGGAATATGCTTGGCTGTTTTGTCCAGTCTTGGGTCCCGATTATACAACCCGTCGACATCAGACAAAAGTATAAGATTATCAGCGCTCATCATTTGGGCAACTCTCGCACCCAGGCGGTCATTATCCCCAAATCTAAGTTCTTTGGTTGTGACAGTATCATTTTCGTTAATGATAGGTACAACGTTAAGTGATAAAAGAGTAGAAATGGTTGCCCTTGCATTGAGATGACGACGACGCTGCTCCGTATCATCAGGTGATAAGAGAATTTGTGCGATTGTTATGCCGTGTCTAGTTAAGGCGTTTTCGTATGCATGCGCCAGTCGAATTTGACCAGTGGCTGCAGCAGCTTGTTTTTCCTGNAGTTTTAGGGCTTTGCCATGAATTCCAAGGTGTCTGCTTCCGAATGCTACAGCCCCCGAAGAAACGATTATCACTTCTTTATTTCTAGATCGCAGATTAGCTATATCATCGGCTAGTTTTTCTAACCATCCGTAGCGTATATGCCCACTTTTCTCATCGACNAAAAGAGCTGATCCGATTTTGATTATTAGCCGTTTAGATTGGTTAATAAGGCTCATTCCATCAGAAATCATCATATTGGTGCCCACCCACCAGTTTCTTCTTGTNGTTTCTTTGCTTCGGGATTTAAAGAGAGCATAGGCTTATTAATTTTTTCCAATATAATCGACAGGAGATCCTGGATTCCAAGCTTCGTTGGAGCGGATATTAGGTAGGTGGGACTTGAGATAGAGCCTTTAACTTTCGCCATTATTTTCTTAGTCTGTTCATTAGTCAGTGCATCGGCTTTTGTTATTGCAACTATTTCAAACTTTTTAGTGAGTCCACCGCCATATGCCGCCAATTCTCTTCTAATAGTCTCATAGGCTGTTAGCGGTTCTGGTTGCGTGCCATCGATTAAATGCAGCAAGACATTGCAACGCTCTATATGACCGAGGAATCGATCTCCCAAACCTAATCCTCTATGAGCACCTTTTATAAGTCCAGGTATATCTGCCATCACGAACTCTTTATCGAATAAACCAACAACGCCAAGGTTAGGGTGTAATGTTGTAAACGGGTAGTCGGCTATTTTTGGTTTTGCACGAGTTATGGTTGACAGCAGAGTTGATTTTCCTGCGTTAGGGAGTCCAACCAAGCCAACGTCTGCAATTAATTTTAATCTAAGCCAGACAGATTTTTCTAGACCAGGCCATCCTGGCAAAGCTTTACGCGGTGACCTATTAGTTGATGTTTTGTACCTAAGATTGCCAAAGCCTCCGTCACCGCCCCGCGCAAGGATGAAAGTCTGTCCGACTTCTACAAGGTCAGCTACAACAGTAGACTGGTCTTCCTCTAGAATCTGCGTCCCTTTTGGGAGTTTAAGTACTATGTCAGCTCCAGCGGCTCCAGATTTTTGACGTCCTGCCCCTGCGTTGCCAGTTTTTGCTTTGAAATGTTGTTTGTAGCGGTAATCGATTAATGTATTTAGGCCGTCAACGCACTCAGCGATTACATGTCCGCCACGTCCCCCGTCGCCTCCATCAGGCCCACCGTANTCTACGTAGGCCTCTCTTCGGAAACTACAACAACCGGCGCCGCCGTCGCCGCTTTTTATGTGGACCTTAGCCTGATCAAGAAATTTCATTTGGACAGTCCCTACGATTAACTAATGAGAGGTTCGGGTAATGGCTCTCATGGTTTAATATTTCGGATGTATATCGTAGTATTTTTGTCGCGAACAGCCTTGGATTAAACTAAAACAGAAAGTGTTTCGTTTAACTTTATTCTGCAGCTTGCGTGACCGGATCAATATTTACGTAAGTNCGACGATTCTTTTTCTGCTTGAACGACACTTTCCCATCAATTTTAGAATAGAGAGTATGATCCTTACCTATTCCAACATTAGTTCCTGGGTGAAATTTAGTTCCTCGTTGCCTCACAATTATATTGCCAGCAATAACCGACTCGCCACCAAACTTTTTAACACCTAGCCTACGACCCGCTGAGTCGCGACCATTACGTGAGCTGCCACCCGCTTTTTTATGTGCCATTAGTTTTTGTCCCCATCCTAGTCTTCTTTAGAGCGCTTTTTATTNGACGNTGCAGGCTTCTTGGCTGATTTGGTCCCCGCGCTTTCCTTGGCAGGCTTTTCAACTTTTGCTTTAGCCGTTTTTGCCTCAGACTTTACTTGAGATTTCTTTTTTGCGGCTGACTTTTCTATTTTTTCCTTATTTTTCGATATTGCAGTTTTATCTAATTTCTCGGCTGGTTTTGCGGNATCGGTCTTTGNTGTTTTTGCCGTTGTCTTTTTAGANGCGCGCTTCTTTTCGCCAGAAGTCAAAATATCTGTGATGCGAAGCACTGTGAGCTCTTGGCGGTGTCCAATTGTTCGCCTATAGTTTTTTCGCCGTTTCTTTTTAAATACGGTAATTTTTTTTCCGCGTTTTTGCTCTAAGACCTCAGCGGCGACACGAGCACCGTCAATGACCGGCGTACCTACGGTGGTATTAGAACCTTCGCCAATCATTAGGATCTCATCTAAATCGATTGTCGATCCAGCCTCCCCCGAAAGCTTCTCAACAATGATAATATCGTTCTCTGAAACCCTGTACTGCTTTCCACCTGTTTTCAAAACAGCATACATAATAAAGCTCTTTTTTGATAAACCGACATTCACTAGGCGAAATTGCCAATCAAGCGCGGAATATACAGGCGATGACAGAAGTGTCAACCGCCAAAGCCCTTTTTGATTATAAAATTGCTGGTGTGCACGATTNAAATGCTAAATGTAAATTGGGTATTGGCGAATTCGTCTCTTGCTTGTAAATAAACTCTTGTTTGATTTNCTGGGTGGGGTGCCGGAGTGGTCGAACGGGGCGGTCTCGAAAACCGTTGTGCGTCCATACGTACCGTGGGTTCGAATCCCACCCCCACCGCCATCTATGAAGACTTGAAAAAAACTCAATGGTTTTATATCACAGTGATGATCGGATTTTATCATGACTAACAAGCCTAATGCCCTGATTNTCAGCTTGTATAAATNAGTAAAAAAGAAACGGGCNCCGTTTGAAAAATATACCTNNATTTTTAAGAAGGTTGANATGACTAAGCCGTGGTAGTTCTAAGAAATTGGCAACAAAAAATAATTGACGACTTTCCGACAATTGTTAAACAGCACCGACGNTTCATATTAAAAGCGCCTACTGGCGCTGGTAAGACCATTCTTGCCAGCGAAATAGTTGAGCAGTTTTATAAAGGTANGAAAATCCTGGTGCTTTGCCATCGACTAGTCTTATTGGAACAGCTGCAANAGGCACTGAGTNCCAGACATAGTGTGCACAAACTTTCGGTTTCAGATGACGGAAGAGCGTTTGATGGTTATGACGTTTTATTGTCTACCAATATGAGAGCCAAGGATGTATTAGAAGAAGCTATCAAGATGGCTGATTTGATAATAGTGGACGAGGCACATCGGGTTTCTCCAAATGGGACTGGCTATAAAAAAATAATTGANGACTTTGAAAATGAAGGTAAGGCGGGTGCTCAGTTCATGGGGTTAACAGCTTCTCCTGAACGCAGAACAGGTGACCAGCGGGATCAGCTCAGNTTAGCTTTTGATGCAATAATAGATTGTGCAGATATAGAAACCCTAATTGAAGAGGGTATTCTCGTTCCTCCTATATACCGACCACATTTTATACACGATCTAGATTTATCTAGTATTGATATAAGCTCTGGAGATTTTCCAGTTTCAAAATTAGCTCCGGCGATCGTTAAGTCATCGATGATCGACTATGCCACGTTTATATACATTGAGGAGCGGCAGAATGTTCCTTCAAAGCCCATTTCAGCGTGGTTTTGTCCTGACATAACGGTTGCGGAAGCAACACTGGAGAACATACGCAAAAATGGCATTCAAGCTGCGATTGTCACCGCAAGCACACCAATTGTTGAGCGGATGCAGCTTTTGGAGGCACATGAAGCCGGCAAAATAGAAGCGATGGTATCAGTTGGAGTATTAGCTGAGGGCTGGGATAATCCAAATTGTAATTTAATAGTCCACCTCCGTCCTACTCTCTCAAAGGTTGTTTGGGGACAAACCGTAGGCAGAGGTCTCCGCTCCGCAAAAGGTAAAGATCGGTGCATAGTGATCGATGTTAGCTCGAATTGGAGTACTTTTGGCCCGGTTGAGAAATTGGAATGGAGTCTTTGGAACCATCGAAGATCTTATGTTCGATACAAGAANAGGTTTAATTGGATTGGAGAGCAATTAGAGCAAGGTGTAAATGAAAAAGCCTATTTTCTCTGCGAAAATAAACTTTCCAATGGTCTTCGTTGTTCGCATATATACAATAAAAATCAATACTCTGACGATGGCTGTCCTGCTTGTGGATCCATCACAGCAATAGATATTTGTAAAGAGCAAAAGATCGATAGCACATTAAACGAGATTGGTTTACGGCGTCTTTTCTACGAGCGTGTCGAAAAANTTTACCATGAGATGGATTTATCTGTCTGGCGGACGCTTGGAAATGCGGCCTGGAAGACGGCGGAACCAAAAGAGATGGTTTTCCTAGCTTTTTGCATGGCATTTTCGGAGGTTTCTGGTGAGCAGACTAACTCTGAATCGGAATTTTGGGATGTAGCATTGAGTACTGAGGCAAAGATCCGTGGATATCTCGTAGATCGAAAAATTCAAATAATCAAACAGGACGATTTCCAGTTGACACTCATAGCAAACGGTATGCTGGCTGGAAAGCAGATACGCACCTTGCAATCCCATTACGGCATTTCTCTCTGCGGCAGTATTTTAACCGATCACTCTGACATAGAAATAGAACGAAAATATCTCAAAGCTCTCAGAATATCCGAGAGATTGGCTGTTATGGGATGTTCAAGCCGCGATAATTTACCGTACTTTAATGCCCATGAATATTTATCTTCAAAAAAACGGCCATNATAGACCTTCGGNATCAAAGAGGGGCAAGTTTTATGATAATACTTCCGGGAAGGTGGTGCCCAGGGGCGGATTTGAACCACCGACACGCGGATTTTCAGTCCACTGCTCTACCAACTGAGCTACCTGGGCACAGGATCTTCAAAAAAATAGGAAATATTTATTTTGAATCCCTTTGGGCTGTATAAAAGAAACGAGGTAATATGTCTATATACCGCTGCATTTTATCTCAATTTTATTTTACAAGTGAACCATGCTTGGGCCCAATAATCGAAGAATTTTAGAATCTGATGAATATTAATGAAGCATTAAAACAGGCGATTTCCTATCACAACGCAAACCGAATGTCTGAAGCTGAAGCGTTGTATAGGTCTGTGTTAAAGTCTCAAGCTGGCCATCCAATAGCTTCTGTCCTTCTAGCAAAATTACTCTTGCAAAAAGGGAGTATGATAGAGGTAGAGAGCCTTTTAAAGGGAGTGCTCAGCGAACATGCGTATTATATGCAAGCTTACAATGTTATGGGCGATTTATATGAAACAAAGAAAGAAACATCAAAGGCTATAAGATTCTATAAAAAAGCCCTAATACTTCAACCAGCCCAAAGCGCTCCACTCGTTGCCATCGGCAATTTACTGCAAAGTCAGGATATGTTCTCTGATGGGGATAACCCTAAAATTTTGACAATTTATAAAAACGCGATTATCAACCAGCCAAAATTTCTTCCTGGACTTAATAATCTTGCGGCCATGCAATTGAAAATGTTTCTTCCAGAAGAGGCCCTAGACACGATAAACCAAGTTTTAAATTTGAATCCTAATAATATCAGAGCCAATGCATACAAAACGGTAGCGCTTCATGGACTTGGCAGACAGACCGAGGCCAATAATTTAATTGGTTTTGGTAGTTTCGTTCAGACAAAAGAGTTGGAACTCCGAAAATCAAACCAGACGTTGTCAGTTTTTAATGAAAAATTAGAAAAAGTTATATTGAAACACCCAAACTTTACTTCAGATTGGGATCCGGCAAAGAGGGCGATAAGAGGTGGTGCGATTGTTCCTCGTTTATTGGATTATAACCATCCCATTTTGAAAGAATTTGAAGTAGCGATTGTAACTTCCATAAGCAATTATGTAAAAAGCCTTAAGGATCAGAGTGATCACCCATTTTTAGGTTATAAACCAAAACGATATACCATGGATATGTGGGCAAATGTATTAGGATCAAACGATCACCAATCGGGCCATATACATAATCAAGGCTGGATGAGTGGTGTGTACTATGTCGCTGTGCCAGAAAATTTAAGCGACAACAATGATTATGCAGGTTGGCTAGAGTTCAATAGACCAGGCTACGGTTTGCCTGTGCTTGGTGGAGAGAACTGTATAGA
The DNA here is from genome assembly GCA_002701455.1 of Rhodospirillaceae bacterium. Classification (GTDB taxonomy): domain Bacteria; phylum Pseudomonadota; class Alphaproteobacteria; order Thalassobaculales; family Thalassobaculaceae. The sequence continues at coordinate 85 of NZVJ01000060.1, read as the reverse complement.
GAGAATCGAGCCTAAACCTGGAACAATTGTAATGTTCCCTTCCTACGTATGGCACGGCACCATACCTTTCAACAGTCCTGATAAT
>NZVJ01000059.1 GCA_002701455.1 Rhodospirillaceae bacterium | reverse complement strand
ATTGGCTCTGGGTGGCTAGCCGATAAATTTGATAATTATAAGCTTCTAGCCGCCTTTTATAGCGTGCGAGGTCTATCTCTCGTCTATCTACCATTCAGCAGCCTCGATATCTTCTATCTTACTCTCTGGGCGATTTTTTTTGGACTGGACTTTATAGCGACTATTCCGCCTACTGGACGTTTTTGCAGCAAATTTTTTGGCAGCATCGATGGTCCGATTGCTTTTGCTTGGATATTTTCAATTCATCAGATTGGTGCTGCCGGCGCTGCCTATGGCGCAGGAAGGACGAGAGATATTTTTCTAACGTACGAACCTGTTTTTCTTGTAGCGGGAATAGCATGTTTTATTGCCACAGTCCTTCTATTAGGCTTCCGGCTTACGCCTCAATCCCAACTCACATTTTCAAGTTAAAAGCACAGCCAAAAATTAGCTGCTTTACTGAATTCTATTTGCGCCTCTAAAATTTAAGAACTCAAATTTTAGAAGGGATACAGGGAATGGTTTTAGATAGTATTTTAGGAGTTGTTCAAATTGTAAGTGGTATCGCGGTAATTGCATCGGTTATTTACCTTGCAAGAGAGGTATCCCAAACAACAAAAGTCGTGCGAGCACAATTCGGTCACGGCTTAATATCAAGACTTTACGAAAGGTATTTTTTGTCCGCGAAAGATAAAGAGTTCTCAAAGTTTTTATCAAAAGACTGGTCGAATAATGATCTTGAAGACTACGAATACTGGCGGATAACTCTTTGGATAAACACCATCCTAGTAGATTTATTTGATACCTACGATCAACATCGACAAAAATTAGTGGACAGCACTCATCTACAAATGAGAGTAACACTGCTAAAGACGGGTTTGATGAAAACTAAAATGGGTGAACCTACCTGGAGGATATGGCGCCAGGCGCGCGATCCCGAATTTGTTACTTGGTTCGAAGAGGAGTTTTTTGGCGGGCCTTTAGAAAATATGGAAGATGATAAAAATACAGAATGGGAAAACCTGAACATGAAAAAGGTATAATCAACAGAATATATTAATTTTGTTCATCAGTAAAACGGCTGATAAATACATCTCTATGCACATGGCATGATATGATTAGACCGATTGCAGTCATAGATGACAAAAGAGCAGTACCACCGTAGGAGATAAAAGGGAGCGGCACGCCAACTATAGGCAATAATCCCATCACCATCCCAATATTAATAAAAACGTATAAGAATAGAGTTGTTATCATTCCTATGGTCAGTAATCGGGCAAACTTGTTTATCATATAGAAACTCAAAACAAGCCCATAGCAACTTATAAGAAGAAATAATAATAGAACTACAAGACCTCCTAAAAGCCCAAACTCTTCGGCTAACATGGTAAATATAAAGTCAGTCTGTATTTCAGGCAGGAAGCTCAGGTGGCTCTGGGACCCCTTAATAAAGCCCTTGCCATAAAGTCCCCCCGAACCTAAAGCAATTTTTGATTGCATTAAATGATAGCCCGCTCCTAGAGGATCAGACTCAGGTTCAAGAAATGTAAGGATTCGTTTTTTTTGGTAGTCCAAGAGGAACTGCCAGATGAATGGTACTAATGCTACCCCTCCAATAAAAACCAATAAAAATTTCCAGATGCGGACACCAGCTATAAAGAATATAACCAAACCACTTAATGCTATCATGCCAGCGGTACCCAAATCAGGCTGTTTCAAAACTAATGCAACCGGTATCAAAACGAGAAATATCGGGATGAAAAGATGAATAGGGTTTCCAATTTCTTGATAGGACCGGATATGGAAGTATCTTGCCAATACAATGACTACCGATATTTTCATGAGCTCTGACGGCTGAAGCCTTATCAAACCTAAATCGATCCATCTTTGCGCTCCCATCCCCACTTCACCCGCAAACTCAACAAAAACCAATAATGCGAGTGAAAGACCATAAAAAATATAGGCAGCCTTGAAAAAAAATCTGATATTAATTAGTGCAAGAATTAAAATTGCTAAAAGCCCAACAAAATACCTTACCAGATGTCGTTGTGCCCAAGGCTGGAGGTCGCCTCCAGCCGCGGAGTAAAGCATTGCAAAGCCAATACAGCAGCATGCGCTAACTAGTAAAATCAAACCATAATTAATTTGCTTGAGTTTATAAGCAAGTGTGAGTTTAGGTGCTTTTTCATACTGTATTTTCATCACACATCTAAACCAATTCAATCATTCAGGAAATTACTAGTTATTTACGATTTACTAGGATTTAATCTCAATGTTTCGTCCAGTATATCCCGAGCTATTGGGGCTGCCATAGTACTCCCCCCTCCACCATGTTCAACTACCACTGAAACCGCGTATCTTGGGGAATGTAACGGTGCGAAGGCCACAAACATAGCATGATCTCTCTCGTGCCAGGGCCTCTCTTTATTTTTAATTTTACCGCTTTCGCGTTCATCAAGAGATATCCTCTTAACTTGCACAGAACCACTCTTGCCGCCAAACCTAAATCTCATATCCTGATCAACAACTTTTCTTGCCGTGCCTTTGGGGCCATTTATTACTCTATCCATACCTTTTAGAACTGTCTTCAAGTGCCTTGGACTTATTTGAAGAGAGTTATTTTTTAATTCTTTGACATTTTTATCCTGTAGCAATCTAGGCGACACGGTCCGGCCACCATTTACTAGTCGACAGGTCATTACTGCCATTTGTAATGGTGTACAAAGAATAAAACCTTGTCCAATACTTGTAATTAGTGTTTCGCCAGCATGCCACGACTGCCCAAATGTTTTGCGTTTCCATGCGGGAGTAGGTATCAAACCTCTATTTTCGCCTGGTAAACCAAAATCAAATGCCTCTCCAAAACCAAAACGTGCTGCCATTTCTCCTATACGTTTAATTCCAACCCGTTTAGCTAACTCATAAAGATACACATCACAGCTTTGTTCAATTGCATCTATCATATTGAGCCAACCGTGGCCTTCCTTTCTCCAACAATGAAATCGGCTATCTCCAAATTCAATCATTCCAGGACAGTTTACCTGTGTCTCTTTATGAGCAACTCCTGCCTCCAGTGCCGCAAGACACACAATCATTTTAAAAGTAGAACCAGGCGAATATTGACCAGATACAGCCTTATTTGTCATGGGAGATCGAGGGTTAGATAGAAGATTTTCCCAGTCCGCCGCATTCAAACCACTCGAGAATGCGTTTGGGTCAAAACCCGGTGTAGATACTAAAGCCAGAACATCGCCGTTGAAAGCATCCATAACAACAGCAGCGCCACTTTCTGGCGGTAATATATTACCACGTTTATCAACATTGACATAACCATTTACGGGGTCTGTTCCAGCTGGTAAATCTTGCCCTTCGTTCAACGCTCTTTGGATTCGAGGATCGTCCACAGGAATGTGAGTTGAGTTACCTTGAGCCAACCTCTTTGTTGCAAAATTTTGCAATCTTATGTCAACTGTTAACCTAACATCTTGCCCCATCTGAGTCTCTTCTCCTGGCAGTTTTCTTATTATTCTGCCAAGAGCATTTACTTCAACTTGTCTTTGAGCAGCTTTTCCTCGCATTTTTGAGTCAAACGCCTTCTCAATGCCACTTTTACCAGTTCGAAAACCGGGTAATTCTAATAAAGGATCACCAGTTTTTTCAAACTTTGAAATAACTGCTACATAACCTGTCAGATGAACGGCTAGATCTCTAAATGGATAATAACGTGTTTGGCCAATATCTATTTTAATACCTGGTAGATACGGTGTTTGAATTGCTACCTTCGATATATCCTTACGCGATAAATTTTCAGACACAAGGACAGGGACAAAACTACGTTTTTTATTTATCTCATCCGATATTCTACGAATAGTTTCAGGGCTAATATCTATAATGCCCTGAAGCCTTTTTAAGGTATGAGCGACATCCCTTGTCTGTTCAGAAACTATCTCTAGTCTAAAATTATCTTTATTAGTGGCAAGTGGTATGCCATTGCGATCGAGAATTCGTCCCCTTATTGGCGGTAAAAGCTCGAAATTAAACTGGTTATTCTCTGAGAGGGTACGATACTTAGCTGCTTCCTCAACTTGGAGGAAATATAGCCGTCCAGCGAGCGCTGCAAATAGGGTGAATTTGACACCACCCAAAATTGCTGTCCTTCTATTGATAAGCTTCTGAAATTCTTGATCTTCGCGGTGCTTCATTTTGAATGCCTGGGTCACCCTGATAATACTCTTTGGATATGCGATAAAACCCAACCCAAAATAGGGAAACTTATTAACGTCATAAAGTATTGAATTACAAATGGTTCATGTTCGGCGTATTGAAAAGCAAAGATAGAAATTATTGCCCAGGCTATAAAAAACGCAATTGCAGAAATTAAAGCAAATCCCCCCCAGATAATATGAAATGGCTTGGATAGAAGTTCTTTTTGCCACCAAGATGAAATACTGAAAACAATAAGAAATAACATCGGCGTAAAACCTATATTTACGCCTACTAGTAAATCTGTGATGATTCCTATGATAATTAGTCCTAAAACTGATAAATGACCCGGTCTGTAAAGTGACCAATAGTAAACAGCTGATAGACAAAGAAAAGGTGATATTACGGAGTTACCCAAAAAATTGTGAGGTTGGACAGATAGTATTCCGAATAATAAGATTGTTATCTCAGGGGCCAGATTTTTAAAACTCTCCGACAGCCTCTGAAAAAAGACTACACGCATAGAGTTAGTTTAATGATTTGTTTAGATAAGGAGATAGATCATCAGCAAAACGATAATCTAAAATTCTAATATAATCTAGCCGATCCCAGTCTACCAACGAACTCACAAACACATTTGTCCCATCTATCTTTGCAACATTTCCTATCGGTATATCTGGTGGCAGCAACCCGCCATGACCGGACGTTACAATTCTGTCACCAACAGTTATAAGGGCATCGCTTGGAATAAATTTCAGTTTTAGTAATTCAGTATTTTCTCCGATCATTATAGCTGGATCACGGGTGTGCTCCGTTACAACTGGAATTTGAGAGTTTATATCGGTAATTTGAAGCACACGCGAAAAACGCCTGCCAACCTCAACAATTATACCAACCAAACCAAATTCAGACACAACCGCCTGACCTATCCGTGCACCACTTTCGCGACCAACATTAGTCAACATACTTTTTACGAACGGCCCTCCTGAATGCGTGACGACACGACCAGAAATTATTTTAGCATCAGGAAAATCAACAAAATTATTCTGCTCTTTCAACTTTTGATTCTGCAGAATTAAAGCCTGGTTCATGATAAGTGCTTGACGTAATTTCCGCACCTCAATTTCCAAACGTTTCGCCTCTTCACGTGCTTGGCTTAACTTTCTAACATCATTTACAAGATTAGAAATTGATTTAATAGGTTGTGTAATTACTGCCGATACCGGCAACACAACCTCAGTTAACCCTGTCCGGATTTCTTTCGCATAGTCTATTTCACCGTGATCCGTCATCATAAAAAGGGTGCATGCTGTAATTCCAAAAAAAAGCACTATCCTTTGCCATCGACTTCGGATTGGCTTTACAAGACTCGAAAAAAGAACCGGCTTTCTGGCCATTAGGTACCTCTACTATTACTCAGCTAGCCTATGAGCTCAATAGGCGCCGATTAGCACGTTCCTCAGCACTTTCATTTCTTCAAGGCATCTCCCTGTGCCGAGGGCAACACATGATAACGGCTCATCGGCAATGGATACAGGGAGCCCCGTTGATTCCCTCAAAACTAGATCCATATTTTCCAGAAGAGCACCGCCGCCAGTTAACACGATACCTTTATCAACAATATCGGCAGCTAACTCCGGTGGTGTTTGTTCTAGCGCAACCCTGACTGCTTCAACAATTTGAGTCACCGGTTCCGTCAAACTTTCGGCTATTTGATTCTGATCTACGACAATTTCCTTGGGAACTCCGTCTCGGAGATCTCTACCCTTTATCTCAAAAGTACTTGGTTCGGTCTTATTGATCGAACAAGCTGAACCTACTTCCTTTTTTATTCTTTCAGCACTACTTTCTCCGACCAATAGATTATGATTACGCCTTATATAAGCTATGATTGCTTCATCCATTTGATCGCCCCCAACCCTCACTGACCTTGAGTAGACAATACCCCCCAAAGAGAGAACCGCCACTTCCGTGGTCCCCCCGCCTATATCAACTACCATTGAACCGGTTGGTTCAGTCACGGGTAAATTTGCACCTATTGCAGCAGCCATTGGTTCCTCTATGAGGAAAACNCGTCTGGCGCCAGCACTCTCNGCAGACTCTTGGATAGCTCTTCTTTCAACAGCTGTAGATCCTGATGGAACGCAAATGATAACTTGCGGATTAGCGAAGGTTCTCCGATTGTGAACTGTTCGTATGAAATGCTTGATCATTTCTTCAGCCACCTCAAAATCAGCTATTACGCCATCCCTGAGGGGCCTTATAGCTTGTATATTGCCAGGCGTCCTACCAAGCATCAGTTTTGCCTCATCTCCGACAGCCAAAACTTGGGTTNTGCCACGTACTGTAGCAATTGCAACTACTGAAGGTTCATTAACGACTACACCTCGCCCACGTACATAAACAAGAGTGTTAGCTGTTCCCAAGTCGATGGCCATATCAGCCGATAAAAGTCCAAAGAGATCTGTAAACATTCTTCTTAGTCCGTTAAAAAAACATTCATAACAAGGGTTTTAAAAACAATAGTGCNGATTTTGAAACCTTANTCCTNCACTTGCATCATGACATCATGTTGTATCATGAAATNCTACTAAACCAAAACTCAAACTGCCCACTTTACATTACTTTAAAGCAAAACGCTTTAAGAATTGCNAAATACAAAAGTTATCAATATTGNCTGGTTTTTAATCCCACCGTGTTCCCACGCGCTATCGCAACCACGCCGCCGCGTGTGATTTCTGTTTCTCCTAGCCCAGCCATCAACTCTATAAATGCATTTAATTTTTGNGGNCTTCCGGTGAGTTCGAAAACAAAACTATCCAATGTGCTGTCAATAGCGTGNGCGCGGAACATATCAGCTATTCGAAGAGCTTCNATACGNCTCTCGCCCGAATTTACTACCTTCACAAGAGCCAACTCCCGTTCCAGACAAGGGCCCTGAATAGTAAGATCCTCGACCATATGTACTGGAACTAATCGGTCTAGCAGAGCTTTAATTTGTTCGATAACCATATCTGTTCCGGAAGTAACTATTGTGATCCGAGAATATCCTTTAACNGCATCTATCTCAGAGACCGTTAAACTTTCAATATTATAACCCCGGCCTGCAAACAAACCAATAACCCTNGCTAGGACACCTGGCTCNTTATCNACTAATACGGCGATGGTATGCCTGCGCTCCGAATTAGGCATTTGTGTACTCAATACTCTGCTCCTTNTCACCAAGGGAAAAGTTTAGTCCTATATGCCAANTACTGGCGATTCCCGATCAGACCAGCGCCATTCCTTGGGCGGACGTTTTGGGTCCTTCTTTATCTTCAGCACTGAGNATCATTTCATTATGAGCGGCGCCAGACGGGATCATTGGAAAGCAACTTTCCTCTTTGTTTACACGAATATCCGCAATGAAAAACGTTTTTGAATTTATCATTTCATCAATCACACTATCTAATTGGTCAACCGTCTCCGCAACCATTCCTGTACCTCCAAAAGCTTTTGCCAATTGGATAAAGTCAGGTAATGATTCGGTATAGCTTTGCGAATACCTACTGCCGTGATTCAGCTCCTGCCATTGTCTAACCATTCCCATCCACTGATTATTAATTATAAAAACTTTCACTGGCAGTCTATATTGGGTAATCGTAGAGAATTCCTGCATATTCATTAATATTGACGCGTCACCGGCTATATCAATAACAAGAGCGTCAGGATGAGCAATCTGAGTTCCCATTGCGGCAGGAAGCCCATACCCCATCGTACCTAATCCTCCCGAAGTCATCCATCTATTTGGCTCATCAAAGCCAAAATATTGNGCCGCCCACATTTGATGTTGACCAACTTCTGTACTAATGAAAACCTCTTTGNCTTTTGTCTTTTCAAACANNCGCTTAATGGCAAATTGAGGTTTAATGATCTTTCCTTGTTGATCGAATTTTAAACATTCTTTCCCTCTCCATGAATTGATTTCATTCCACCATTGAGAAAGCTTATCATCTTTAGGAGAGAGTTTTTTTGATTTCCAACACTCTATTAGTGTTTTGAGAACACGCTCCGCGTCACCGANAATCGGNACATCTGCTAAAATATTCTTATTAATTGAGGATTGGTCTATATCGATATGGATTTTCGTTGCGTTTGGCGAAAAAGCGTCAATTCGTCCAGTGACCCTATCATCAAATCGCGCACCAATATTTAACATGACATCACAGTGATGCATTGCTAAATTTGCCTCGTAGGTACCGTGCATCCCTAACATTCCAAGAAAATTCGGATTGGACGCTGGAAANGCTCCTAAACCCATTAATGTGAGCGTCACCGGGAACCCACTTAATTCTGCAAATTCTCGAAGAAGTTTACAGGCCGTTAATCCTGAGTTTATTAGGCCGCCACCGCCGTAGATAATCGGACGTTCAGCGTTGGCTAAAAGCTCAACCGCTTGTTCGATTTTTTTTGTATCGCCATCCATCTTGGGTTGATACGCGCATGGCCTAACGTCTTTGGGCAGGAAATATGGAGCTTCAGCAAATAGNATATCTTTTGGCAAATCTACTACCACGGGGCCTGGTCGACCATTCGCCGCTACGTAAAAAGCCTCGTGCATAACGTCGGNTAGTTCATCAGAGTTTTTCACTAAGTAATTATGTTTCGTACATGCTCTNGTTATCCCGGTTGTATCAGCCTCTTGAAACGCATCTGTCCCAATTAAATGCGTTGGAACCTGACCTGTCAGACAAACTATAGGAATGCTATCCATAAGAGCATCCGTCAACCCTGTTACCGCATTGGTGGCGCCAGGACCAGANGTAACTANCACTACACCAATTTTTCCTGTTGATCGAGCGTACCCTTCGGCTGCGTGAACTGCGGCCTGCTCATGACGGACTAGAATATGTCGAAGTTTATTTGTTTTGAAAAGTTCGTCATAAAGAGGAAGTACCGCCCCACCTGGGTAACCAAAAACGACATCAACGCCTTGGTCTTGCAATGCCTTAACAATAACCTCTGCTCCCGAAAGATGCTCAGTTGGTTGTCTAGCGCTATTTGTATCGCTTATCATTTCCAAATTTTTCTTTTAAGGGTTACGCTTTGATCAATTTGATAATCATTCCTCAGGAATGCTGTCGGCGAAAAGACTTACCCTAATAGCGTAATAGCGTCAATCAAATATAGATTTATTTGGAAAGTTTTTATCTAATAAGCTTTTCATTTATTGCGCTAATAGATTAGAAAATAGTTTCTTTGGAAAGATTTTATAAAGAANTTTCGTATATATTACTTTGCTTAGATCTTTTTAAGAAAATTCACAATTTTATTTAAACAATCAAATACTGTTTTTTTGTCATCTAAACTTTCAATTAAAAAATCTTCATCTAGTTGATGACGAAACCAAGTNATTTGTCTTTTAGCATATCTGCGAGTTGCCCGTTGTGCTCGCTCTATTGCTTCNCTTAGATCAAGTTCGCCTTTCGTATACTGAATTAACTCAGATAAGCCCAGTGTTTTCAAGGCAGGTGATTCACTACTAAGGCTATTAATATTAAACTCTCGGGCTTCATCTACAGCCCCTTGGTTAACGAAGTTCAAAAATCGTTTGTCGCAATCAGAATATAAAACTTCTCTATTGGGCATCAAAAGAACTTTAAAAAATTTGTGCTCNGTATTTTGTTTTTTGTGCAGTTCATGCCAGTAAGGAAGAGGCTTNGCTGTTGTTTTAAATACTTCCCAAGCTCTTAATAGTCGATTTGTATCACCGGTTTTNATCTTNGCAGCAGAAACTGGGTCGCTTTTCGCAAGCAAGTCTCTAAAACCTTCATNACCTATTCGTTCTAGCTCCAGTCTAGCTTCTAATTTAATAGAATTTGGTATTTTTGGAATGGCCGATAATTCATCTAGCANAAACTTTATATACAGACCCGTTCCGCCACATATGATTGGCAGTTTACCAACAAATTCACATTCNTTGATTGTGGCGAGAGCCATTTCCCTCCAAACACCCACTGAACAGGTATTATAAACTGACATTATACCGTACAAACGATGTGGAGCTTCTCCATAGTCATTAAAATCAGGCCTGCCAGAAAGAATTTTAATTTCCCGATAAATTTGAATTGAGTCGGCATTAATAACTACTCCATTTAGCTTTTTGGCTAAATTTACGGCTAAACGCGACTTACCGCTCCCTGTTGGCCCACAAATAACTAGTGCTTTCATACCCTATTTATCCGTCAAAGAAGACTAGACATTGGCGACACCATTCCGGCATAAATACTTTCCATGAATTTTGTCATAACACTAACAAGTAATCCTTTAACTTACGAGCTGCATCCTGAATTAGTTGACCGGGTGGAGCAATTATTATTTTCAAAAGGCGTGACCTTTTGTTCTAACAAGTGGTTAGCCCCAGGAATGGCCGTTGAAATAAATTTCTGCGGCCTACCCGGAGACGTTGCATTCGATGCAGTAAAACTGCTTTTAGAACGAATTCCTATAGATAAAAATATCCAAGAAAACGCGAACCGGCGAAAAAAAATGTTGATTGCTGATATGGACTCNACGATTTTGGAAATAGAAACCTTAGACGAAATAGGGCGCGCCATCGGCAAAGCCAACGAGATCTCTGTAATTACGGAAAAAGCTATGAACGGTGAAATAGACTTTGAAACCGCTCTAAAACGAAGGGTAAGACTATTAGCAGGACTTCATATAGATGACATGGTAGGTTTGGTGCTTGAGAGGCTTGCAGTGATGCNAGGGGCTCAGACGCTAGTGAAAACGATGAAAGCCTACGGAGCGACAACTGCTTTAGTGTCGGGTGGCTTTACAGTAATAACGGAACTCATACGCGACCACCTTAATTTTGATATAAGCTTTGGAAATACTTTAGCAACCAATATTTCCACCATAACCGGAGAATTAGAACCACCAGTCATTGATGCTAAGGCTAAAGCGGTCATACTTGAGAATGAAAGGNAAAAACTGAAGATTTCGAGAAATGAGATCTTAGCCGTAGGAGATGGCGCAAACGACATTCCNATGCTAGAAATAGCNGGATTAGGCGTTGGCTTTAGGCCTAAACCAGTCGTCAAAGCCCATACGTCGAATATAATAGAGCATTGTGACCTGACAGGGCTTTTGTTTCTTCAAGGCTATTCGGATACCGAATTCGTAAGTTGATAAGCGTGTTGATAAGGCCAATTTTTTTCCGGCAGAAGCTCTGATNTTTCCAGTAATNAATCNGTAACACGTAATCCTAAAAACCTNATAGAGCCCTGTCTATTAATAGTGAAAAGAACAGATTTTTTTCTTTTTGCTTTGGTGATCTTGCTTATAATTTTTGCAACAGCTACTGCTGTTCTCACTTTTGTTTGATCTACTTCAACCAGAACGTCGCCCAAACGAACACCTTTCTCGGCAGCCAAACCATTTGGATCTAAACTTGTTACGACTACACCATTAACCTTTGTGTCAATTGAAAACTGTTTTCGCAACTTTGAAGTCATATCCTCCAGCGATAGCCCCAACTTATCGAGCTTAACTAGCTTNGGTTTTTGTTTCTTTCCCGTTTTGGCTCCTTCCGACGCTTTAGCTATCTGGTCTTCTTCCAACTCTCCTATACGGACTATGATTTTCATTTTCCGGCCGTTTCGCCAAAGTTCAACAGGTACATCTATACCGATAGGCGTTTCAGCCACGATCCTTGGTAACCGCCTCATTGCCTCAACCTTTTTACCATTGAAGGTAAGGATGACATCCCCTGGTTTTATGCCAGCTTTTTTTGCGGGACCATTTTGTGAAACCTCTGCAACTAAAGCGCCTGATGTGTCTTTCAGACCAAAACTTTCAGCGATTTCGTCCGTTACCATTTGAATTCTGACACCTAGCCAACCTCTTTTGGTGCGACCAAAATCCCTCAGTTGCGTTATTACTGGTTTTGCAAGTCTCGAAGCCACAGCGAATCCAATTCCTACAGAGCCACCACTCTGTGAGAAAATAGCCGTGTTAATGCCTATAACTTCTCCCTTTAAATTAAACAGAGGGCCACCTGAGTTTCCTTTGTTGATNGACGCATCGGTTTGAATAAAGTCATCGTAAGGGCCTTGATTTATATCGCGTCCTCTAGCAGAGACTATTCCTGCAGTAACAGTTCCTCCCAATCCAAAGGGATTACCAATTGCTACCACCCAATCGCCAACTCGAAGTTTATCCGAGTCTCCAAACTTTACTGCCTTAAGTTTTCTTTGGCCCGGCTCTATCCTGAGTACGGCAAGATCTGTTTTTGGATCCCGGCCGAGAATTTTTGCTTTAAATTCTGTTTCATCTTGTAATCTGACTTTTATCTCGTCCGCTTCGGCAATCACATGGTTGTTGGTAATGATTACACCCGATGAATCAATTATAAAGCCTGATCCAAGAGAGCGAGCACGCCTACGAGGTTTGCCATTATTAGGCATTTCACCTTTGCGTCCATTTCGCTCCATAAAATCCTTAAAAAATTCCTCGAAAGGTGATCCAGGAGGAAACTGTGGAAAGTTGTGACCGGGACCNTCANCACGTTCGATAATCTGTGTCGTCGAAATATTNACAACTGATGGCAGTAACTCNGATGCTAAATCCGCAAAACTTTCAGGNAATGCATCCGCTNTAGAGCTAAAATTAAATGTTATAAGAAGTACGATTAGCGATAAACAAATGCGCCNAAAGATTGAATTTCGTTTGTGATCCAAAGGTACCAAGATGATACCTGCCAGAGAAGTATGTCTCATAAATCTAGTGTCCTTTTGAAGAAGATTAAGCTTCCTTATTAANTGTGAATTATGACAAAAAATTGTTTTCCTCTTGTCGATTCCGAGACGTATAATTGCTGGAAGCACTCAGAAAAATTCTCTGATTAGCCACACTGCAATTACTCCCAAACCTGCTATAAGCAAACCTGACCCTCTAAGTATAGAGTCTGGAAACTCGCTCATTCGCTGCACCATGTTCCGCATCTGCGTTGGGAATGCAGCGTAGAGAACCCCCTCTATGACTAGCACGAGCGCTAGAGCAGAAAAAAAATCTTGCACGGTTTCCTCAACACTAAGNTATCACCAGTGCTTGACACCTATTTTGTGGCTTGCTTACCCGTTATATCACCAAAAAATCTGAAAAAGTCGCTGTTTGGAGAAATTACCAGTGTCGTATCTTCAGAACCAATAGACTTTCTATACGCCTGCATCGATCTGTAAAAAGCAAAAAATTCTGGATCTTGGTTAAAGGCATCTGCNTAAATTTTGATTGCCTGGCTATCACCTTCGCCTCTAAGTGTCTCAGCTTTTTTTTGCGCCTCTGCCAATATCACTATTTTCTGTTTGCCGGCATCAGCTCGGATCCCTTCTGCCATTTCAAACCCACGCGCTCTAAATTCCTTAGCCTCCCGCTCTCGCTCAGATTTCATCCTATTTTCGATGTTGCTTCTAGTCTCATCAGGGTAGTCAGCTCTCCGAACTCTTACTTCGACAATCTCCATNCCAAACCGCTTTACAGCATCGTTTACAGCTTTTTGGATATCAACCATAATTGTAGCTCTTTTCCCGGATAAAATATCCAGGAGTGTCTCGTTACCTAAAACCCTTCGGAGTGACGAATTAATTATTGGAGTNAGTTTACCCGAGACTTCACTAACTCTGCGCGTCGTCTGGTAAAACAACAGCGGATCAATGATTCTATACCGCGCGTAAGAGTCAACGTCCAATCTCTTTTGATCTGCCAGAATCATACGCTCTTTTGGCGGGTCAAGATCTAACACTCTTTTCTCATAGTAAACCACCTCTTCAGCGAAGGGTACCTTCACATACAGCCCTGGTTCTCTAATCGTTTCTTGCGGTTTACCGAAGAACAATACAATTGCTTGTTGTGTCTGTTCAACAATGAAGAGAGAGCTGCTGGCTATTACAATCAAGACGGCAATTACCGCCCCAAGACCGATTAAAAGCTTATTCATTAGTTAGCTCCTTGCGACGACGAACCGTTTGCCTTTTGTTTCTTTTTAATCTCGGGAAGAGGTAAATAAGGAACTACGCCTGCTCCACCTGCCTCTCCTATTTCACTGTCTATTATGACTTTGTTAACATTAGAAAAGATACTCTCTAAAGTTTCCAAATAAATTCTCGTGGTCGTTACGTCTTTAGACTGTCGGTATGCTTGGTAAACCGAGTTAAACCTGTTGGCGTCACCCTGTGCCCTATTCTCAACCTCCTGCCGATAAGCCTCCGCCCCCTGCAGAAGCTGCTGGGCTTCACCTCGGGCTCTTGGGACGATATCGTTTCTAAAAGCTTCTGCCTCATTTTTTAATCTGTCCATGTCTTGTCTAGCCCGAGATACCTCATCAAATGCGTCAATAACATTCTTAGGAGGCAGGACCGCTAGAAGCTGAACCTGTCTTACCTGTATACCCGCTTTATACTCTGACATTAATTTTTGTAGTGAAGAGAGTGTTCTAGCTTCGATATCTTCTCTTCGGCTTGTAAGTGCTTCTTGAATAGGAGTTTGACCAATTATTGCTCTCATGACAGATTCAGCAGCCATTTTTACTGTTTCGTCTGGATTTCTGATATTGAAAAGATAATTTGGTGCATCGGATATTCTCCAAAAGACAACAAAGTCAATATCTACGATATTTTCGTCTCCGGTAATCATCTGGCTTTCTTCCGGCATATCTCTTACAGATGCACCTCTACGGGTAGATTCTCCTGAAGTACGAAGCCCAATTTCTATTCTATTCTCTGCCGTAACATCGGGGGTGTAAACTTTACCGATGGGCGCTGGCCAATTCCAATGCAAACCCGGATTTGTTATGGTACCCACGAACCTTCCTAAAACGACTGGCACTCCTTCTTGGTTCGGTTGAACTCGGTAGAAACCATTAGCTGCCCATATTCCCAGAAGAACGATAACGACAAGTATACCCGCTTTCCAACCACCAAACCCTTTAGGCAACAAGCTCTTTAATTTGGCCTGCCCTCGACGAATAACCTCATCAATATCAGGAGGCGTTTGGCCACCCCCTTGGTTACCTGATCCGCGTCCCCAAGGAGAACCTGGACCACCGCTGCCGCCGTTGTTACCCCATGGTCCACCACCGCCTTGATTGTCCCAGGACATTGCTTTTCTCCTTTTAAAACATTACGTCCGCTAATAGCAGATTTTCGACCCAACACGCAAATAAAACAAAATTCCGAAATAGGTGGGGCTAATCCCTCGTTGATCTCCCAACCACTATCACATATTGTCGCTTTCGAGGAGATTTCAAGCATGGTTTCAATTTCTAAGGAAAAAATTTTAGAAAACTTGACAAACATCAAAGATCCTGAGCTTGGAGGGGATTTAGTTTCTCTCGGGATGGTAAGCGACATTATTATAAAAAACGGTAATGTAGGTTTCTCCATCGAAGTTGATCCCAAAAGGGCACCATCACTTGAATCATTGCGGAAAGAAGCAGAAGACACGGTAAGGAAAATGCCCGGCGTTCTCTCCGTCACCGCTGTTCTTACCGCGCACAGATCAATCAACAAGCAACAAGATAATCCGTCGAAACCAACAGCAAATAAGTCCGATAAGCCAAAAGAAAGCAAATCACGAGAGCTCGCGCCAGACGTAAAACATATCATTGCTGTGGCATCAGGCAAGGGGGGCGTGGGCAAGTCGACGACGGCATTAAATATTGCCGTTGCACTCTCTCTTCAAGGTTTGGCGGCAGGGATATTAGATGCGGATATCTACGGGCCATCTTTACCGCGAATGATTGGTCTAAATGAAAACCCCAAGAGCCCAGATGGGAAGACACTCGAGCCACTTCAAAAATACGGGCTCAAGTGTATGTCGATAGGGTTTCTTGTTCCAGAGGATACGCCCACGATCTGGCGTGGACCAATGGTAATGAGCGCGTTAGAACAGATGCTTAAGGACGTTTCGTGGGGTGATTTAGATGTTCTTGTAGTGGATATGCCGCCAGGAACTGGTGATGCCCAACTTACAATGTCACAACGGGTCCCGCTAGCCGGTGCTGTCATTGTATCGACGCCCCAGGACATTGCACTGCTGGACGCCCGTAAAGGACTAAATATGTTCAAAAAGGTAAATGTGCCAGTTTTGGGCATTGTCGAGAATATGAGTACATTTGTTTGCCCAAAATGCGGTGAACCATCCGATATCTTTGGCTCGGGAGGCGCGAAGCAGGAGGCATTGCGTCTTGGCGTGGACTTTTTAGGCGGAGTTCCTCTGCACATGGATATTCGAATAACCTCGGACGAGGGAAAACCCATTGTTATCGATTCCCCCAACAGTCATCACAGCAAGTGTTACAAAGAAATTGCTTCTGCAGTTTGGAGAAATGTAACCCGTCAAATGAAAAAACCACCATTAATCGTAGGTCCATGATACACAAGTTTGTCTAGGTAATTGTTATCTTACTTTCTCAAGCCGATCGAGTTGCACGTAACTAAAGGCAACAGATTTACTCTGAGCAGAAAAGTTTTCTCGGGAGACTTCAGACCATTCATCTGAACAATAATCAGGAAAAAACGTATCGCCTTCGGGAAATAATTGGATCTCGGTTTTATAAATTTTTTTTGCTATTGGAATGGCTTCTTCATAAACCCGAGCACCCCCAAAAGCTACTATTTCGTTTGCTCCCATTGTATTTGCATAATCCTCTGCATTCTTGAGTGCTTGATCAAAACTTTTCGAAATAGAAACCTCGGCTGGATATGTTGTTTTCGCGCGAGTAATGACAATCGTCTTTCTTCCGGGAAGCGGTCGCCCAATAGATTCGTACGTTTTCCGTCCCATGATCAATGGTTTACCCATTGTAAGCTTTTTAACCCGTGCGAGATCTCCGGGAAGATGCCATGGGAGGCCACCCGATACCCCAATAACCCCGTTTGCCGCAACAGCAACAACCAGCACTACAATTGGTTTATTTGCATGACTTAGAGCCATCTAAACAGCGACTTTTGCAGCGATATGGGGGGCAGGGTTATAATCGATGAGATTAAAGTCCTCATAAGTAAAGTCGAAAATATCCATCACCTCTGGGTTTAATCGCATTTTTGGTAACGGTTTTGGACTTCTTGTCAATTGTTCCCTGACTTGGACCAGATGATTCTTATAAATGTGAGCATCACCCATAGTATGGATGAACTCTCCCGGCAAGTAGTTAGTTACTTGAGCGAGCATCAGTGTTAGAAGCGCGTAAGATGCTATATTGAAAGGGACACCTAAGAATATATCCGCGCTTCGCTGGTATAACTGACACGACAGTCTTTCGTTGGAAACATAAAACTGGAAGAGACAATGACAAGGCGGCAGTGCCATTTTATTTAATACAGCTGGGTTCCAAGCAGTGACCAAATGTCTTCTGGAGTCTGGGTTATTTTTAAGGCCTAAAACAAGTTCACTTATTTGATCGATGGTTTCACCATCGCCAGCAGGCCAAGAACGCCACTGCTCGCCGTATACAGGGCCTAATTCTCCGCTCTCATCAGCCCATTCATTCCAGATACGAACCCCATGTTGGTTAAGATAATTTATGTTCGTGTCACCTTGCAAGAACCAGATTAACTCATGAATTATTGACTTCAAGTGCAGCTTTTTGGTTGTAAGAATCGGGAAACCATCTTCAAGGTTGAATCTCATCTGGTGACCGAAGGTAGAGATTGTTCCAACCCCTGTTCTATCAATTTTTTCTGAGCCTGTGTCCAATACTAAACGCATTAGGTCAAGATACTGCTTCATTGAAATACCGTCTTTGTTTTGCACTTTAAAAATGGGAGAGTTATCTCTCGACTTCTTTTGTGAAGAAAGTACAGTATCAAAAATTTAAAATCCACCTTGTAGACGAATAAATCTCTTTAGTTACCGCATAGGGAAAGAAGCCTAATGACTAGTGAACTCGAATTGATTCTAAAAAATTCTCAGAATCTAATGCGACAAGGTAAATTAGCCCGGGCTGAGACCTTTTTATTGGATAGATACGAGAAGTGGGAGAATCATCCTATAATCAATTTTTTACTTGGACAGGTTTTTTCCCTTAAGGGCGACATAAATAAATCGCTGCACTACCTCGAAATAGGATACCAGCACGGGAAACATATAAGCAGTATCGTTGTATTGTTCGCAGAACAGCTCCAAGCCAATAATGAGAGTGACCAAGCTAGGGCCGTATTGAAGCTGGCACTAATAAACTCGCCATGCGATAAAGAACTATTGCAAAGCTTTGCAAACTTATGCCTAGCCGATCAAAAGCCCCTGGACAGCCTGAGGATCAACAGCCGAATTCTTTTACTTTTTCCTTTAAGCGAAAAAACCCACGCAAATATTGCTGAGGCTTACGCAGCGGTTGATAACTATGAAAAATCTTTGGAGCATATAAATATCGCTATTGAGCGTGACCCTAGCAGTCAACTGCGCCTAAACCGATCTATTACCCTTCTTACTCTCGGCCATTATGAGAAGGGCTGGGCAGACTACGAAAGCCGACTTGGCCATGACATAATCTCATCACCCAAACGTCTCATTCGGGTCCCTCGGTGGAATCGAGAAGCTCTTAGAGATAAAACTATACTGGTGTGCAGCGAACAAGGAGTCGGTGATGAATTATATTTTTCAGCTTACCTTCCGAAACTACAGGGAATAGCTGGGAGAATTATATTAGAAACGGATCCGCGTCTAGTAGAAATTTTCAAAGAATCACTCACTGATTTAGCTATTTTTCCTTAC
>NZVJ01000058.1 GCA_002701455.1 Rhodospirillaceae bacterium | reverse complement strand
GATTCCTACAATTCCGCACATAGTCTTTTTTATTCTTCAGATTTTTTTTTAGCTCGAAAACGGGATGCGCCTCCTGTTACCTGACGTGTGTCTCGTCGAGTAACTGCAATGGCATCTTTTGGGACGGCATTTGTAATTGTACTTCCGGCACCTACTATCGCTCCATCACCAACTTCAACAGGCGCGACCAGTGCCACATTAGAACCGATAAACGAGTTAGAACCAATCTTGGTGGCATATTTATTGAAGCCATCATAGTTACAGGTTATCGTTCCAGCTCCAATATTTGTTCCGGTTCCAATTTCAGCATCGCCAATATAAGATAAGTGGCTCACTTTTACTCCTCTGCCAATTTTCGATTTTTTTACTTCGACAAAATTTCCTATACGAGCTTCGTTATCAAGGTCGGCGCCCTCTCTCAACCGGGCGTAGGGCCCTATCACAGAATTATCTCCTACACGAGCGCCTTCTATATGGGAGAAGCTCTTAATTTCAGAATTTTCTCCAATTGTTACNCCCTTGCCGAAAACTACATGTGGATACACTCTTGAATTACGGCCAATTATAGTGTCATAAGACAGAAATACCGTCTCCGGAGCCATAAAATTTACTCCGCCTGACATCATTTGCTCCCGAAGTTTAGACTGAATAATATTTTCTGCACTGGCTAAATCTTGCTGTGTATCTACCCCCAGCGCTTCAGATTCNTCTCCCTCAACAANACTCACATAACCGCCATTTTTATTCGCAATTTCAATTATATCCGTTAGGTAGTATTCGCCTTTCGAATTAGTCGCTTCCAGTGCATCCAGAAAAACGGGAAGCTTCTTGGCGTCAATTGCCATGGCACCACCGTTATAAAGTTCTATCGATTGCTCAAGGCTTTCTGCCTCAGACGCCTCGACGATCTTTTGGAGCCGGCCCTCGGCATTTTGCAGCAGCCGNCCNTAACCCTNTGGGGTTTGCGTTTTAAAACCGAATACAACGACGTCAGGAGGATTCTCGATGNCTCGAGCCATCACCATTTTTTCAAGAGTTTCAATTCCAATTAACGGGTCCGCACCATATGTCACCAAAACAGTTCCATCAAAATGATCTAATTTCTGAACAGCAGCCTTAACCGCATCTCCGGTCCCTAAGGGTTCAGCTTGATAGGCGATGTGAACGCCATNCAGCANGGATTTTACTTCCTCTTGCTCATGAGAAAGTACNACGACAGTCTCTTTTGGCTTAAGCGCCTTAACTGACAGCAATACGTGCGAGATTAGAGGCAGGCCAGCTAACTCATGCAAAACTTTAGGTTTGCTNGAATTCATTCTAGTACCCTTGCCGGCAGCAAGAATTACGACAGCTAGAGCATTCGACATAATTTCAATTAACTCACTCTTGAAACGATATGATCACGCTATAAAATGACACATCAAGCTTTTATCCGGAAATAAATATTTGTTACTAAATCCTACAAGTCGACAAAAACCATTTTACTCTGCAAATCCAAGATGATTTTTAAAAAAAACCCGCTATTCTTTGACTATTACGCGCACTCGAAATGACCATACAAAAAAAAGATACCATCATTTTTGACCTTGATGGCACNCTCGTCGACAGCGCTCCAGACCTGCACGCTTGTGCGAATCGACTTTTNAGTAAATATAATCAGCCATCAATTTCTTTAAAAGAAAGTCAAAGTTTTATTGGGGATGGTGTTCGAAATTTTGTGAAATCTGCCTGGTGCAAATCCAATGCGAAGATAAACGAAGATCGGCTAACACAGTTGGAAGTTGAATTTTTANAAGACTACGAAAATCATCCGGCACAACTTAGTCAAACTTACCCAGGTGTACGGGAAACTTTAAATCAACTTCGGCAGCTGGGATACGAAATGGCGGTCTGTACCAACAAACCGCAAATCGCTGCTGAAAAGCTTTTAAGAAATCTTGATTTAAAAGATTTTTTTTTGCAGATAGCAGGCGGNGATTTCTACAGTGTGAAAAAACCTAACAAACTTCATTTACTCAATTTATTGGGAGATCTCGGAAAAACAGCATCCTCAGCAGTGATGGTTGGGGACAATGAGCACGATGCTCATACGGCCAATGCGGCAGAGACAACTTTTATTTTATGTTCATACGGTTATGCGCGTATTCCTTTGGAAAACATCATCTTTGATTTCAAAATTGACAGGTTTAGTGAGCTGCTTAATTTAGAGATTTTTGGAAAATAATCTGCTTAGGGTTTATCTTCTTGCTTTATGAAACTCCCTTTACATTAGGAAACACCTCTTCAGCCATCAAATGCATGCAGTCTATTGCTACCGAATTGTCCATACCTGCCCACTCCATTGAAAAAATAAAGTGGTTCACGCCTAATTTNTGTTTAATTTTTATTATTTGATCAGAAACTTCTGCAGGAGATCCGATAAGGAACCGATCGCCAACCAATTCATAAAAATCGCCCGCTAAACTCTCTCCTTCAGGAAGTTGATCACTTTGACCGGTCCCGTGATACGATTGATATTTTTTTGCTAGAAACGGAGCAGCCAGNTTAATAGCTTCTTCACGCGTCGGAGCGACAAAAGCTTCACGTCTAATCGGAAACTCTTTTGGAAACGGTTTATNAAATTTTTCCAATTCTCTTTTATAAACTTCCACCTGCCGAGCCAGTGTCTCAATGGTAGTATGTGGATTAATATACCAACAATCCCCAAATTCGGCGGCCCTTCCCAAAGCTATATCGGCGTTAGCACCAATCCAAATTGGAGGATGAGGCTGCTGAATGGGCTTTGGCCAACACACTGCGTTGTTTAGTTCGAAGTGCGAACCCTTCATTGTTACACTATCTTCAGACCAAAGCCGCTTGATAGCTATAAGATTTTCGGTTGTCCTTGCACCGCGTTCTTTTGGCTTCATTCCAAAAGCATTAAATTCAACTTCCCGGTACCCAATTCCAACACCAAAGATAAGCCTCCCGTTAGATAAAATGTCTAAAGTNGCTAGTTGCTCGGCTACATCAAGCGGTTTGTGNAATGGCAGAATAACGATACCGGCATTCAGCCTTGCTCTTTTTACTTCACCAGTCAATCTTGCAAGAAGAGGAAGTTGCTGCAGAGCTTGATAATCNGGTGTTGAATAGTGAGAACCTTTGGTTATTGAATCATAACCAAGTCTGTCCGCCAGCCGAGCTTGCTCCAGAAGGTCCTCAGCCATAAGGGCCATATCTACATCAAAGGGATACTGCCCGCGTAACATTACACCAATATTAATTGACATTTCTGCTCCTTATTACGCCAACCTTTCACTGAGTGANAAAACTCTACCGACCAACCAACCCGGTGTCGGATAAAATTTATTTTGGGTCTTTTGTAACAAACGGTTTTTTTTAATAATTTTATTACCCAGAGGCCTTGAGCAACCGTTTCTCTACCAATCTGGCCCAGTAACTGGCACCGACCGCAATCGTTTCGTCATTGAAATCATATTCTGGGTGATGAAGACCCGCTGTGTCGCCATTGCCTGTCCAAATATANCAGCCTGGCTTCTCCTGCAGCATATAGGAAAAGTCCTCGGCACCCATCGACGGCGCGGGTTTTAAATCAACGCCATCATCAGAACCTGCTATCTCACGAGCTACTTCAGCACAAAAATTTGAAGGTTGTTCAGCATTTACAGTAGCTGGATAACCTTTGTGGTAAATGAGATCCGCTTTTGCTCCAAAGGTTGACGAAACTCCATCTACAATGCGCCTGAGCCGNTCCGGAAGCGTTTCCTGTATTTCNGGNTCTAGCACTCGGCATGTTCCCCTAAGTAAAATTTCATCGGGAATAATATTAAAGGCTTCCCCCGCGTGAAATTGCGTGACACTAACCACGAGTGATTTTTGAGGATCAATGTTTCTGCTTGTTATCGTCTGCAAAGCCAAAACGATATGAGACCCAACAACTACAGGGTCGACCCCCTGGTGCGGCATTGCTGCATGNGAGCCTCTCCCCTTAACAAAAACCTCGAAATTATCCCTTGCCGCCATAATGGGTCCCGGGCCAACGGCGAATTCTCCAACTTTGATGCCGGGGATATTNTGCATNCCATACACTTCTTCGACNGGAAACAAATCAAATAGCCCNTCTTCGATCATTTTTTCACCCCCGCCTTTACCCTCTTCCGCAGGCTGAAAGATAAACTGGACAGTGCCGTCAAAATTTTTGGTCTCAGCGAGATATTTGGCCGCACCCAGCAACATCGTTGTATGACCATCGTGACCGCAGGCGTGCATTACTCCGGGATTTTTCGAGGCATGATCTGACTTAGAACGTTCCATGATCGGTAATGCGTCCATGTCTGCTCTTAAACCTATTTTAGGTCCGTTGCCCGAACCGGCGGTTAACGTAGCAACCACTCCAGTACCCGCTAATCCTCTATTAACTTCAAGTCCCATTTGGCTTAGTTTTTCAGCAACAAAATCAGAAGTTTTGTACTCTTCAAAACCTAATTCNGGGAAGCTATGCAAGTGGTGACGCCACTCGATTAATTCTGGTTCGAATTCTGCAATCCTGTTTACAATTGGCATCGCTAGATGACTCCAAAACTTTTTATCANCCGTTACCCCGCTGAAGCTCTTCCCACCGTTTNTTGGACAACTCGAAAAGTCCAACATTTTTTTCCACNTCATAAGGAGCTTCTTTATAGGTCTCCGGATCCCACTCGCTTCGCGGTGCCCCAAAAAAATCTCCTCCATAAACGTGCAGGGCACTAGTTAATTTTGAAAGTGGATTATAGACACCATGGATTGCNGTCTCATCTAAAAAACTGCAGTCTTTAGCTTCCATTACTTTTAGACCCATTTTTCTTAANCCTTCATCGGGAGATCTTCTATAAAACGTATTTTCTTCTCTCCCATCGTAGATACCTATAACAGCCCACATGTTATGATCATGAGGCATTAAAGACATTTCCGGGCCCCAAATTAAATTCAAAACTGTAAGATCGTCTGATCTATGCAGGGTATTAACACCGGCGCGCTCTGGCTCTCCAATTGCTTTCATAAGACTTATAGGATCAGCTACTTCACGGGCGACTATTTCTCTAACCGCACGCTGCGGGTCTGTCTCCTTCATCGCCTTTCGGCAATCCGCACAAAATTGTTCTAACTCAAACAAATTTTCACTCCTCAGGTATCATTGTGAAATGCATTCAGTTGGTNTTTCTAGACTAAAACCTAAATACGTTGCTACACAAACTATTTATCCATTAAATGTCTGATATTTTTACACCATAGTGCATCTGCGCAGCCTCTTCACTCACGTACTCGTCTAATATATCCTCTTTAATGGCATTTGGGTCACGCTTGGATGGGTTTCCATACCCTCCCGATCCCGGAACTCTAAGGTGAATTTGCCCGCCATTAGGCACGTCAAAGCCACCTTTTCCTGGGGCAACACCTAACTCGCCGTTAGGAGCTTCTGTCCAAATTTTTGCTGCAAAACCCGGCTTTCCGCCCGAGAGCCCAAAAGGGGGCGATTTTGTTCTCTCCAAACAAGCCGAGGCTCTAGCTTTGTGATCCAGCACCGTCCAGGTTCGACTTGCTCCCAGACCGCCTCTAAAGCGCCCAGGCCCTCCACTGTCTGTAACCAAAACATACTCATCAACCCTTACAGGAAAACTCATTTCAAGAACCTCAATCGGGGTGTTCATAGTGTTGGAAATACCACTCGCAATTGCGTTGATACCATCCTTGTTAGGACGTGCTCCAAACCCCCCCTTTATGGTTTCATAACTAACATACCGCTGTTTATTTCGCGGATCTTCGCCTCCAAACGTTATTACTGCCGAAGTTCCCTGGCTGCAGGCCATCGTGTTATTAGGCCAGAATTTTGCTACAGCCCCAAAAGTCATATCGCAAACACGGTGAGAAATTTCATGATTGGCGTAAACGACCGGCGACGGAAATTGGGCATTTAAAACGCATCCTTCTGGAGCAGTTACACTTATAGTCCTCCAGCAGCCCGAGTTAGGCGGAATCAAACCGTCAGGATCTATTATAGTCTTTAGAGCACAGAAGACACCAGAAGCGGTAACTGAAAGAGGTGCATTCATAGGCCCGGATACAGCATCATCTGTACCGGAAAAATCCACCTTTATAGTTTCCCCATTTTTTTCAACGGTCATCCGAATTAAAAATGTCTGGTCTTCGGTCTCACCTTCTTCAATAATCCCATCCCCATCACAAAAATCTTCAAATGTTGATTTTCCGTCAGGGAGTCGCGCCAAAAGTGTCCGCATCATTTTCTCTGAATAGTCCAAGACCTCAGCCATCGTTGAAACTAAAACGTCGACACCATATTTATCCGCTAGCGCGCCAAGACGTTCTGTTGCTCTCCGGTTAGCCGCAATCTGCGCACCTAAATCTCCCCTTCGTTCATCTGGTGTTCTCACATTGGCAAAAATTATTGCGTCAACGTCTTTATTAAGCACTCCTTTGGAATAGAGTTTTACGGGCGGTAGTCTAAGACCTTCACCATATATTTCCGTAACAGCGCCGTAACTCCCGGGAGAAGCACTGCCTACATCGGGCCAGTGGGCTCTGATGCAGGCAAATCCGATCAACTTATCATTATGAAACGCCGGTGAAACGACGTTTACATCTGGCAAGTGACTTCCACCAAAATATGGGTCATTGTGGATAAAGACATCATTCTCTTCAAAAACATCAAAAGCAGAAACAACAGCCTTAACTGCATCGGGCATCGAGCCAAGATGAATAGGCAGATCGGGGCCTTGAGCAACCATTTGCCCGGATATATCGAAAATTCCGCAAGAATAGTCACCCGCTACTTTTAATATCGGGGAATATGCCGTTTTGGCTAACACGACTTTCATCTCCTCCGCCGCAGCATAGAGGCTATTTTTTATTACAACAAAAGTCGCTGGGTCTGAAAAAACCAAATCTTCTCTCGTATCAGTCATTAGGTCACACCTCATCTAAGGAAAGTAGAATAAAACCATTAGGGTCCATACAGGCTGTCCAGTCTGGCGGAACTACAAGTGTTGAATCCAATGATTCGATGATAGCTGGTCCCGTAATAGTTGTTCCGAGCTGGATAGCTTCTCTGTCAAATATTGANGTTGATATTTTTCCAGATTTTTCGAACCAGACTTCTCTGGTCCGTTTTTTTATTTCGATCGCTGCGTCGGTTTTAACGCGCTGTCGTATCTTTAATTCAGGAAGTTTTGCCGTCGCAGAAAGCCGCAGTGTAACTATTTGTATACGCTCCTCTTTATTCGCATGCCCATAGGTGGTTGCATGCTTTTCATGAAAAGAACCTGCCAGATCAAGAAAATTAGACGGCGTAACTGGATTAGAAACATCGACATTTAATTCATAGGCCTGTCGAACATATCGAACATCCATGCTTCTTTTTAAAACCCAATTTCCTTCAGGTATGTTAGTTTTGGAAAGCATAACTCTCGCACTTTCCTCCAATTCCCTGTAACTGGTCTCAAGAGCTTCCGCTTCNGCCTCGTCTAAAATTGTAAAATAAGTCCTGCCATAATCGCGGCTTATATCAGAGCCGATTAAGCCGAGTGCCGAGAACGCGCCGGGTATTGGTGGAACGATAACCTCCCTTATTTGTAATTCCTCTGCGAGCGCCGCAGCGTGTAAAGGTCCGGCGCCTCCAAAACAGATTAGAGCAAATTCCCGAGCATCATGTCCCCTCTCCACCGAAACTATTCTAAGCGCTTCACTCATTGAATTATTCACAATTTGAATGATCGACGCTGCAGCCTGATCTATTGAAACCTTCAAAGGGTCGGCGATCTTTTCCCTAATGGCTTGCTCTGCTTTTGAAAAATCAATTAAAAGATCTCCCCCCAAAAGGGTGGTNGCATCCAGNCGCCCAAGAATAAGATTGGCGTCTGTAACNGTAGGGTCTATACCGCCTCTGTCATAACAAACTGGNCCAGGTATGGCCCCCGCGCTTTTGGGGCCTACCCTAAGTGACCCTGCCGGGTCTACCCATGCGATACTGCCGCCGCCAGCACTAACCTCAGCCAGATCTATTACAGGNACTCTTATTGGGTGNCCCGTCCCATGCAGCCATCGGCTGCCGCTTCCCTCGCCCCCAACCTCATATTCGGGGGTTGTTTCAATTATACCGTCNTGTATCAANCTGGCCTTAGCCGTTGTGCCCCCCATATCGAATGATAATAGTTTTGAACGATCAATTTGTTGGCCCGCAAGTGCTGCTGCAATAACGCCGGCAGCAGGTCCTGACTCAGCAGCCATTGCTGGCATCTTCAAACTTTCCTCAATCTCGAATAATCCGCCTCCCGATCCCATAATATATGGCGCTGGAAGCCCCTTACTGGTGATGGCGCCCTTTAGACGTTCTAGGTAAGATGAAAGAATTGGTCCAACATAGGCGCAGATTGCAGTAGTGCTTGTACGTTCAAACTCTCTGATTTCTGGCAGCACTTCAGAAGATAAAAAGATTGGAACGCCCGGCAATGCGGCTCGAAGACGTCGTCCGAGTAATGCCTCGTGTTCGTCATTTAGAAAGGAGAAAAGAAGCGAAATTGCAACCGCTTCAACCTTAGCGGNCTTTAGTTTNGCGACTAANTCATCTATTTCATCTTCGGCTAANGGTATNACCACCCTGCCGTCAGCGCCTATTCTTTCAGAAATTTCAAGACGATTGCGCCGCTGCACCAATGTAGAAGGAGGGTCTTGAAATAAGTCATACAGATCTGCTCTAGCAGACCGCCTAAGTTCAAGAATATCNCGGAACCCTCTAGTAGCAATCAAACCAACCTTTGCTCCGTTTTCCTCCAAAATAGCATTTGTTACAACCGTTGTTGCATGTGCTAACAAAGTGACGTTATCTACTTCTATATCAAACTTATTAAGCGCTTGTTCCAAAGCTTCTAGCACTGCCTGGCCAAAATTGCCTGGCGTTGATGAAACTTTTGTAACTCCAATAGTTCCATCCNTTTCATTTACAACTGCGACATCGGTAAATGTNCCTCCGATATCAACGCCGATCCGCCAGCTCATTTTGGCCTCCTTAAAATAGGTTCACTTAATAAATTGATATTACCTGAAATTACGAATCAATCCTTGTCGTCCAAAGACAGAAGGCCTTTTTCCGTTAAAAACTTTTCCGCTACCTTTATCGCGTCAAGCGTTGCCGGTATCCCACAGTATGGCACTGTGTGGAGTAATGTTTCTCTGATTTCCTCTACCGAGCAACCATTGTTAATTGCACTTTGCAGATGCAACGAAAGTTCATGAGGTCTATTTAAAGCCGTTAGCATTNCCAAGCAGAGCATGCTTCTAAATTTTTTCTCTAGGCCGGGACGGCTCCAGACCATACCAAANGCCGCCGTTTCCGAAAATTCTCGCAACGGCCCATTAAAAGAATTTGTACTTCTATCACGTGCTTCAAGGTAATCTGCACCCAAAACCTCTGCAAGGAGGTTTCTCCCATTTTCTCTTGTAGACATCTTTAAAAACTCCCCTCAAATAAGAAAGAATTTTAGTCTGCGCTTTTAATTTGAAAAGGTCGACATAGACACTCTTATTTTTTTGATATATTTCCACATCATCAGACATCTGCACTCTGGCGAACAACGCACACTAATATTGTTTATATTTATTTTGAATACCCTCAATAATACTATCTATTGGTTTGGGACACTTATCAAAAAATCTCGATATTTGAAGAATCTTGTAATTTCATGGTGANAGAAAAAAATACATCGACCGATAATATCAACGGTATCTATTGTATTCTGATNGGGATGCTAGTTGTGACACTGCAGGATTGTACGGTCAAATGGCTCAGTCCCGACTATGCTCTGCACCAAATAATGTTAATTCGAAGTATTATAGCGTTAATAATAGTTTTCCTGATCATAAAGTGGGAGGGCGGGTTTCAACTTATTAAAACCCAATATCTTTCCTGGCATTTGTTTAGGGCGGGATTATTAATTTTTGCAAATTTAACACTATTTATGGCTGTTGCCGCCATGCCATATGCAGANGCAATAGCTATTTTTTTTGTCGCGCCATTATTTATCACGCTCTTATCGATACCAATTTTAGGGGAAAACGTAGGATTGAGGCGTTGGGCTGCCATTATTATCGGGCTCATAGGCGTGATGTTCATGATCCAGCCTGGCCAAGCTGTTTTTGACTGGGCAAGTCTCTTACCACTTGCAGCCGCCTTTTCATATGCTTCCATGCAGACTATTACTAGAAAGATCGGAAAAACCGATAAAGCCTCGACCATGGGGTTTTACATGCAGACAACAATGATAGCTACTAGCATAGTAATCGGTATTTTAATAGGCGACGGTAAGTTTGCCGGCTCCGGTCACTCAAGTCTTGAATTTCTTCTAAGAGCCTGGATTGTTCCTAAATCAGAACATCTNTGGATTCTCTTGTCGTGCGGTCTGCTGAGTGGCGTTGGNAGTTACCTTCTAAGTCAATCCTATCGCCTGGGGCAGGCAAACCTAATTGCCCCTTTTGAATATACGGCGCTCCCTCTTTCGGTCGTTTTAGGGTTCATTATCTGGAATGAAACTCCCACCTTTCACGGTACTATTGGGATGCTGCTCATTATTGGNGCGGGGATATATACGCTTTATAGAGAACGAATAGTTCAAGCAACTTAAACTGAAAGACATCCATAAATTCAACGCTCGAGAAAAATATCTATCCAGTCTTTATTTTGATGGTAATTTCAACCTCAACCGGGATATTAAAAGGCAGTGAACTCATGCCTACCGCCGAGCGAGCACCGCGACCCTTCTCCCCAAAAACCTCAATGAAAAGATTGGAAAATCCGTCAATTACGCGAGGGTGCTCNNTAAATCCCGGCGCAGCATTAACCATACCAAATGTTCTTACTACCTGCTCAACTCGATCTAATGACCCGATAGCTTCTTGAAGCGCAACAAGAGTATATAAACCTACATTTCTAGCGGCTAAAACAGCTTCATCGACAGACAAGTCTGTAGGAACTTGTCCAGTTAACGGCTTGCCGTCACTGTTACGCGGCCCTTGACCCGATAAATGAGCGAAACCATCCAAAATCACTGCTTTTGCGTAAGCGCCAGCCGGGGGAGAGGACTCTGGTAAAATAATTCCCAATTCTTTTAAACGTTGTTCAATATTCATTTTATCTTCCAATACTAAGGNTGCATTTTCGCACCTTTAAAAATTTTATCGACTATTTTTTTCTCTTCTCTTAATCCCAGCCCTACGATCGGTAGATCCTCAGATTTNCTATTTCTTACGGTTGCACGATTTGCATCGTCATGACCTGTTTGAAACATATCCTCTATGTACAAACAAAATTTAACATCACGCTCAAGCCCTCTGCGATGTATCGTTTTAATTTTGGTCTCATCACAAGTTAGTACTATTATAGGCTGAATTAACAAGGGTGCGTAGGTGACTGCTGAAGCATCTTNATATTCATCACCAAGCAAGGCTCCTCCCTGTCCTATAATGCCAGAGGTTATAAATGCTGTAACATTCAACTTTTGCCATACAGCTAAGTCATCACGGACGACAATAGCTATTTTTGTATCAAAATCCATATCTGTGCCACCGTTAACCATTGACTCACTAAACTTGCAACTGAGAGAATATTCAAAAACAACGGAAAAATAATTCCAAATTTCGTTTCANNAAACATTATTAGACTTATAATTTTTGTGGATAAANCTGAGGCTGGTAAAAGATTATTTTAATGGGCAACCCTCTCTATAATGAAAACCGTATAAAACTTGGAGTAATGGCATTTAACTGCTCTCATGGTTCCACTGTTACTACGGCAGATAACAGCTGGCGTATGACATGGGAAGAAAATAAACAGCTCGCGCAGCTAATAGACGCATCAGGGATGGAGGTTCTCCTTCCAGTAGGAAGATGGAAGGGTTATGGGGGAGAAACTAACTTTAACAATAGAACATTTGAAAGCTTTACTTGGGCGTCCGGAATAGGCGCTGTTACCAGGCATTGTACTGTGTTTGCAACTATACACGCCCCCTTAATACATCCTGTAGCAGCCGCTAAAATGGCGGCAACGGCAGATCATATAAGTAACGGCCGATTTGCAATTAACGTAGTTGCTGGATGGTTCAAAAACGAATTCGAAATGTTCAACACAAAATGGCGCGACCATAAAAATAGATATAATTATCTTGAAGAATGGACGCACCTGTTAAAGCGTCTTTGGCAGGAGGAAGACGCATTTGATTTTGACGGTGATTTTTTTCAAGGAAAATCACTATGGAGCCAACCTAAACCACTTCAAAAGCCCTATCCCCCGATAATGAATGCAGGATCATCATCCCAAGGGCANCTGTTTTCCGCAAAGCATGCNAACATGAATTTTGTAATGCTCAAGCAGAAGGATCGAGATAGTGATGTTGCGCAAATTAACCATCTGAAAAAACTTGCGTTNGATGCAAATAGGTCGTCTCAATGCTGGATCCACGGATATGTTGTCTGCAGGGAAACGGAAGAGGAAGCAACCGAATATCTAAAACATTATGTAGTGGACAAAGGCGACAACATTGCTGTTACAAATATGCTCGATATTTTTGGAATAGAGTCGCAAACACTTGATGACTCNGTTCTGAATGAATTCAAGTTTCATTTTAAAGCCGGACACGGAGGTTATCCNCTCGTTGGCACTCCAGANCAAATCGTGTCAAAAATACAAGACCTCTCATCAATGGGAGTAGACGGTATCCTATTATCCTGGGTGGATTACATTGAGGAGGCACAGTATTGGATTGAAAATGTACTACCGCGACTAGAGCAGGCTGGATTACGTGATCCTTTCACGCCTCGTCTTTCATGAGGACTGGCTTTTCCCCTGGATGGGGATTATTTTTTTTAATTATTGTCTGGTTCTGTTGGGGTTTCAGCTATCCAGCTACAAAGATCACGCTGCGCGGTTTTGATGTTTGGACAAGTCGTTTAATCATAATGGCAACCGGCGGATTTCTTCTTTTGTGTTTAGCCAGACTCACCGACGAGCAGATACGCGTGCCCAGAAATGATTGGCGGGACTTGATCTTAGCAGCGATCTTTAACATGACGGTTTTTCAGTTAGGAATGACATTTGGCGTGCATTTTTTTAATGCGGGACGCACCGTGGTAATCGTTTACACCATGCCCCTCTGGGCAATGTTATTTGCTTGGATTTTATTAAAAGAAATTCCAACTCGAAAACGGCTTTGTGGCTTGGGCTTGGGGATATTAGGATTATTTTTCTTAATGGCACAAGATTTCACAAAGTTGCCAAGTGCATATTTAGGTGCAGCTTGCACTCTGCTGGGCGCTGTCTCTTTTGGGCTTGGTACTGTCTGGATGAAGCGAAGAAACTGGAGCAACAACGCAACGGTCTTGGCTGGATGGCAGTTGGTGTTAGGTTCCATTCCAGTCATTCCCTTTTGGTTCTTTTTTGGAGAAAAAACAAACTGGAATGAACTAACATTGGATATCTGGGGGAGTTTTATATTTCTCATTGTAATAGCCAACGTACTTGCTTACTTNNCTTGGTTTAGAGTCTTGAGTATCTTTCCCGCTTCAATTTCAGGACTGGGGACACTNGCAGTTCCCATCGTTGGCCTTTTAGCAAGCTTCATGATACTGGGTGAAGTTATAGGCTGGCGTGAGGTAATAGCTTTAATTCTTATTGTTGCTGCGTTGTTTTTAACTCTCAGCCAGCGTCAGAGCNATTAATATTAGGGTAAAAAAGTTACGAAATATCTATCTAGTATATGGTTGCCACACCTTGCTGGTCAGTTATTTTTGTATATTTAGCCAGATAGCGGTATCCTATTTNAAAAAAATGAATGAGGGAGGATAGGGGATGTATAACGATCGATTGCGTTTCGGCATTTTTTTAGCTCCATTTCACGCCCTGAATGAAAACCCAACAAATGCTCTGGATCGCGATTTTGAACTAGTAGAGCATCTTGATAAGCTAGGCTATGATGAGGCTTGGATAGGAGAACATCATTCCGGTGGCTTTGAAATAATTGCCTCACCTGAAGTGTTCATGGCAGCTGCATTTGAACGCACAAAGAATATCAAAATTGGAACAGGTGTGGTGTCTCTGCCATATCATCATCCCTTCATGACCGTTGATAGAATGATCCAGCTGGACCATCAATCGAAGGGAAGAGCTATGTTTGGCGTTGGACCAGGCGCCTTGGTGGGAGATGCTTTTCGAATGGGGATAGACCCTGCTACCCAAAGAGANCGCATGAATGAAGCTCTTGACGTAATTTTACCATTATTGAATGGTGAAATTGTAACAGAGAAGACAGACTGGTTTGAGGTTCGTGAGGCTCAAATACAATTACCCTGCTATACCAAGCCTCATATTGAAATGGCGGTCGCNTGTGCACGCTCGCCATCGGGTGCATTAGCCGCAGGTAAACACGGACTTGGAATGCTTTCCATTGGAGGAACATCGGATGANGCGTTAGCTCACCATGCGAACAACTGGAAAATTTGTGAGGAGACCGCTTTAGCGAATGGTAAAAATGTCCATCGTAAAAATTGGCGAGTGGTAACACTCGCTCATATTGCCGACACACGAGAACAAGCNCTCGAAAATGTAAAATTCGGTATTGAACAGTTTGCAAAATACTTTCGCGAGATCGCTACATTTCCAATTGTACCTGATGATATTCATAATGCCGCTGAATATTTGATGGAAAATAATATGGCATGTATAGGCACACCCGATGATGCTATCGAATATATCAAAAAATTACAGAAAGGAACCGGCGGTTTTGGCGCCTACATGGAGTTAGCTCATAATTGGGCTGACTGGCAAGCCACGAAACGTCATTATGAATTGATGTCTCGCTACGTTGCCCCCCATTTTCAGGGACTCAATAACTTGCGGCAGGCAAGCTATGATTACAGTTTTCAGAACCGAGATGTTTTTGTTGGGAAAGCAGCCGCTGCGGTACAAAAAGCCATTGACACACATGAANAAGAAAGCGGCAAGAAGGNCGTAGCCGCCGAATAAATTTATTGTATGTATCAATAATAGGTAATCGTTAAAATGGGCGAGTTCCCTCCAGGAGTATTCGTTGGTGCTCTCGTCTCTGACCTACGGGAAAATCGACATTTACCGAATGCAAAAGACACCTATTATCCCACATTAATAAATCGCCCCGCNGCCACTCATGTTCATATTGAAAATCGTCTTTTATCAACCAAGCATAAAGAATATCTAATATCGCATCACTTTCCTTTCGAGACTTGCCTACTACCTGGTCGGTCCTATTGGGATTAAAATAGATAGCTCGATGTCCCGTGTCTTCGTGCGTTCTTATAAGTGGGTGAACTATATCCCTTGTTTTTTTATGCTCTTCGACGGTTAGTTCTTGTGCTTTAGCTGACGCTCTAACGGTATCATAACAATGAGTTGCTTCTAAATTTGCAATATTGCTTTTAACTGCTTCGGGCATTTCTTCATAGGCAAGGCGTGTGTTTATAAACCGTGTTTGCCCGCCTTTATCCGGTATATGCAGAGCTTGAAGGAGTGTCACTTTTGCCGGTTTTTCAAAGTAAGAATCGTCAGTATGCCAACCCGAAAGTCTAACTTCTGTAAGATTCTTTGGCTTTGCTTCCGGCGTTTTGTAGGTACTGTTTAAAATTGATACTTCTGGAAAATCATTATCTCGCAGATTTTCAAGAAGCTGGAGCTGAGGAGTTCCAAACTCTTTTGAGAACTCTAAAAAATTTCCCGCTGACAGGGGAGGAGTTTCAAAACAAAGTAAATGATAATCAAGAAAAGCCGATTTCAATGTACTTTTGGCAGAATCAGATAGAGGCTGGTTTAGGTCCAGGCCAATTATCCTCGCTCCCATCACATTTGACAGCGGTTTTACTTCAAGTGTCATTAAAATTAACTCCTCTATCCAAAGGAGAAAAATAATTTACCATTCTTATTTCAAGCGACACTGCTACGACGGCGCCTCCTGCCCTCTTTATATTTTAAGGTCCAATAGTATCCGATCAACCCAGAAATTATAGCCCAAGGGATGCAACCAATAAACAGCGGTATCCCCCATAACGCTACCATCGCAATTGTTATATCCCATGCGGCAGTTACGCCGCCACCTCCAATAGATAGTATTTTTTCTAGCCTTTGGGCGAATTCATCAAAGCCAAGAAGCTCTTTCCAACGCCCGAGCATTAGCCTGCCTGTAATTAAAAAAATGTAATAGACAATTGGAACAGTAAATATATTGGTTACCCATGTCCAAGCCAACGCAGCTATAAGGTTAAACTTCCAACGTGGCAAGAAAAGTTTTTGCAGTGTCCAGAAAGCCCCCACTAACGCCATTTGAATACCCACAAATGGGTTCATTGCGGAAACCAAACCAACTGCGACACCGCGAGCTGTTTCAACTGGCGGTGCATTACTCCTTAAAATAGGAATTAAAAGCCTATACTTTAAGATGCGTGCAAGTTTTCTTAACATTAGCTAATAGAAGATCTGTCATTTTGTATATAAAATCAATAATTACCAATAACAAAGCTGTTTGTAAGAAAATTTTTTGGTATCTCGGTGATTTAACTAAACTAACGTCGTC
The DNA here is from genome assembly GCA_002701455.1 of Rhodospirillaceae bacterium. Lineage (GTDB taxonomy): Bacteria > Pseudomonadota > Alphaproteobacteria > Thalassobaculales > Thalassobaculaceae. The sequence continues at coordinate 21,941 of NZVJ01000058.1, read as the reverse complement.
TGAGTACGAACCAAGATCCAACAATTCTCTTCCAAAAAATTCAATTCAATTTTCTTCTTCTATAAAAAATTTTCCTTTCCTGATAATTTTCTTCCGGGGTTTCCACTTTCACCGGCTGCGACATTTCGCCGGTTTCTCATACAACGAGTAGTTTTCGCATTTTTTCCCGACAAAGTCTGCGATAAATTGAATTGGCGGCTTATCATAAACATACTCTGTCGCCACATAAGCTGCAGCAGAAAATGGGTTAACCAAACCTGAACAACCAGAAAGCAAAACTAGACTTACTGGTATTATAAAACGATACATTCAATCCCCCTCCTCTATAAATATCAATCCTAAATATTGCTCTAGCTTCACTGATTTAAGCAATTTTTAGGCCAGTTGGCATATATATTGCTTNANTTACTTTCGTCTAGTTTAGGTATCANTGGACTATTACAATTTTTTTATTGAGTTATACATTTAAGGACGGATGAATTATGGGATTTACTTGGAGTGTCAGAGAACTGAGGGTTTTAGAAGACCCAAATTTTATTGATCGGCTTGGACATTATATCCATGGGCAACAATCAAATGGCTATCGATTTGCCATGGATGTCATGGGTTACAAAGCTATGTACTACAGCAAAGAATTTGAGGACTTAGTAAAAAGTGAGAGCACTATCTCAACTCTTAAAACAGAGGTACAACAAGTTTGTCGTGGTGCATTTTCAAAACTTGGGGCAGAATCCTGGGAAGTGAGCTTTAAAGCTGAAGCGTTAATCCGTAACGAGTTGGATCCCAATACTCACTTGCCAATAGGAGAAATTGATTATGCGACTGATCTAATTTATTCAAATACTATCCTATATTCGGTTTCAGAAAATGGAGATGTATTGTTTACTGACTGGCTAAAAACTCATGGGTTAATAGGAAAATCCGACTTTTCAAAGAAAGTTTTTTCTCAACCAGAGGCAGAATTTACTATACCGCTCCAAGGCAACATCGCACTTTAATCATCTGCNACTCCAGTTTAAATCCCTTTACGTCTCATGCGTATTGCCGTCGAGAAAGGTTATTTCAAAACAACTTAGCAATAGGGATTGAATAAAGTACTAAAATTGACTCTTCACCAGGGTTACGGTCGTCCAGCCCCGCGTTGGAAATATGGTGAAAGGTAAAGCCAATNCTACTATAATCTGGAAGCCGTGCTGCAAAGGTAATACCAGATCTAAATTCTATTGCGTNACCGAGGTCCTTNCCGTCGCCGTTACCATAAATACCGGCTGCAAAATTTGGTGTAATAACGAACTTGCTTCCAAAAAATAGGTCCAGACCTATCCCGCTATAAATGTAGCTACCGGCATCTGCCGTACCACTGAGACCTATAAATGGCGTGAAAATGCCAACCTTCTGTGCTTCTGGAAAAGTATATTCCATTCTAAATTCGGCAGTTGTTTCATCATCAAAAATATCGAAGGCTCCAGCACCAACTGTGAAAAGACTGGGTTCCTGAGCTAACGCTGAGTTCAAGGGGTTTGAGAGCAGCAAAATGAAAATTATAGTTAAAACTGACCCTTTAATAGGAAAGATGATTTTTTGCAGAAAACTAACCATCCTAGACCTCACTAATTCTAAATTCATTTAATATATTTCTCTTTCATCATTTCGGTTGCCAAGACTAACTCTTGCTTTATCCCTGGCTCAAGAGCCGAATGGCCTGCATCAGTTAGAATTTTATATTGAGCGCCTGGCCAATTATTCACTAACTTATCAGCCGAAATAATTGGGCAAACAATATCATACCTTCCCTGTATTATAATCGCTGGCTTNTTTTTAATATAATGTAGATTTTTTATAATAGNGTTTTCCGATAAAAAGTTTTTNTTNANAAAATAATGCGCTTCCAGTCGAGCTAAAGACAAATGATCTTCAGAACTCGAGTAGTTTTGCAAACCACCCCCATCCGCTTTTAACGTTGAACAGGACTGCTCATAAAGGCTCCAAGCCCTCGCAGCTTCGAAGTGTATAGCAGGGTCCGGATGCGATAAACGGTCCATATAGGCTACAAGAGGATTGTTTTGTTCTTCCCAGCTTAAGATACTCAAAAATTTCCGCCTAGCTTCGGGAAAGAAATTACCCATTCCCTCTATAAACCAGTCTATCTCACGCTGCTCTCCTAGAAATATCCCTCTCAATATGAACCCCAGACAACGTTCCGGGTGTTCCTCGCCATAAACCAGTCCCAGCGTGCTTCCCCACGAACCGCCGAAAATAAGCCACCTCTCTATTCCCAGATATTGGCGCAGTTTTTCGATATCATTTATTAAATCCTGCGTTGTATTTTCTTTAATTTCTGCTCGTGGCAGCGATTTTCCGGCTCCTCTTTGGTCGAAAAGGATTATGCGATAGAAATTGGGATCGAAGAAACAGCGATGCATTGGCGAAATCCCGGCACCAGGACCACCGTGCAAGAAAAGTATCGGCACGCCAATGGGGTTGCCTACCTCCTCCCAGTAAATTTGGTGAAGTTGGGAAACTTTTAAATAACCCGATACTCGAGGCTCTACAGCAGGATAGAGATCTGCCACCACCAATTTTGAATCTTTCATCTAGAGCTTAAACCTGATTTTGAGGTTACCACTGATATTAATAACGAGGAAAGCTAGCATAGATCGAATCAGCCATACTGCGGACAACACGCAGGATGCTTATAACAGTTCCTTTAGATTCGCTATTCGAGTTCCTCCTCAAAATCATCTTCATCTTCTGTTTCGACAGTTTGCTCAGTCATTTTATCAACGTTCATTAGCTTCTCTAGCCGGGTAGTAGCTGTCTCTTCATCTATTTTTTCAATAGCTGCGAACTCACGAGCCAAGCGATCTAGTGCTGCCTGATACATCTGCCTTTCACTGTACGATTGCTCGGTTTGTGATGTACTGCGTCTAAGATCTCTAACGACCTCCGCTATTGATACAGGATCTCCTGAATTAATTTTCGCTTCATATTCTTGAGCTCGTCTTGACCACATTGTTCGGCGAACCCTAGACCGGCCCTTTAATTTAACCAGCGCAAGGTCCATCTGTTTTTTCGAGCTTAGAGGTCTTAAACCCGACTCATGAGCCTTTGATAGCGGGATCCGTAGGGTCATTCTATCATGTTCAAAATCAATGACCAAAAGGTCTAGTTCTGTGCCTGCAATTTCTTGCTTTTCAGTCCCTAAAATTCTCCCAACACCATGCGTAGGATAGACTACGAACTCTTCTGTTTCAAAATCACTGCCTTTAGCCATACCTACTATCCTTTTTCAATAATAATCCCTCAGAGGCAAGCCCTGAAGGATATAAAAAAATTCCGCAATCCCGAAAAGAACCACCGCAGGTTTTCGACCCGATAGGCACCTTTTAATTATCGGGGACTTTAGTTACCCATTTCTGGTGATCATCGACGGGCGGAGATTATAACACACTTTTCCGTAAAAAAGTAGGGGCGATTTCTTTTTAGCTAAAAGCTCCGATTCACTGCTCATAGTCTATGCAATCATTGCCCTGATTAACTTCCTTCGCCAGCTTTCTCACTAAAGTATTTCTCGAATTTGTTTTCCACACCCTCAAACGACGCAGCATCTTCACTATGCTCAATCATTCTAGTGATATTAGGCCATTCCTCCGCATACTTTCGGTTATGCTCAACCCAGTCTTCTGCACCAGGTTCTGTATCCGGCAATATTGCCTCCACCGGGCATTCAGGTTCACATACGCCGCAATCTATACATTCGTCCGGGTGGATAACCAGCATGTTCTCGCCTTCATAAAAACAATCAACTGGGCATACTTCAACGCAGTCTGTGTACTTGCACTTAATACAGTTCTCATTAACTATATATGTCATCAATCAATTTTTCCCGGCACCGTCAAAACGATTCGCTCACATTTACATGGGTAAGCCTAGATGTTTAATCCAAGCTTGTTCATAACACGTTTTTTTGCTTCCCCGCTATCACGATCATCAACATAAAGAAGACCAGCTAATCTTCTCATCAGCGTCGCCTCAAAATCGTGAAGAACTCCATCCGCATAAACCACTTCCCAGATCATTTCAATCAATTTTAACCTTTCATCTGCATCAAAATTATCTCTTAGCTCCTTTGTGTAGCGGTAAATATCATTGCTCGCTTCCACATCAGCCGATGCTTCTTCAAGTATTACATTGGCCTCGTCCTGAGAAATTTCAAATCTTTTCATCATCAAATCCCGAAGGGCGTTTTCTTCAGCTTGGTCAATAGTCCCATCAAGCCACGCAGCTCGCGTCATCAAAGCCGCACAAGCCAATCNACTTTGCCGATCAACTGGNAGATTTTCAGCATCGTTTTCTTTTTTTGAACTCATCATTTTCTTCAGAATGGTTAACATATTGCGTTCCTCTTTAGTGCTTTCTTGATATTATTTAGATAGTCGCCAACCTAGGAAATAAAAATATAATGTCTATAGGACCTCCACATTCTGATAATCCGCTTTGCAAAAAAACACAAGCGGCCGAAAGCAATAAGGGTCCTATTATGGAGGTTTTGAAGACAGAGCTCCCTCAAAATGCGATAGTATTAGAAATTGGAAGCGGCACTGGCCAACATGGCGCCACGTTCTGCGCCTCCCTCCCATCAATCTCCTGGATCCCGAGTGATATAAGTACTGATCATTTCGAAAGTATAATTTCTTGGGGAAAAATTTCAGAGGGTAACAGGATATCTACGCCCAGAATAATAGATGCTTCTTTACCAAGCTGGGACGTCTCCGGCTTAGACGTTATTAATGCTATTGTAGCAATTAATGTGGTCCATATTTCAAATTTTAATGTGACTTTGGGCATTTTAAATGGAGCGCAGAAATTGCTGAATAGTGGCGGGATTTTATATTTTTATGGACCGTTTTTTCAAAATGACATCTGTACAGCGGAAAGTAATAANTTCTTTGACCAACAACTACGNGCTCAAAATGAAGGCTGGGGACTGCGCAATCTAGATGAAATTACGTTATTAGCTAACGATAGAAATATTTCTTTGGATAAAATTATCCGAATGCCAAAAAATAATTTATCAGTAATTTTCCGTAAAATTTAAGATAAGGGNACTGAATTTTTGCTAACTAGCTGGCTAANTGTTTAAGCTCCGACAAAAAATGCTCAAGCTCTTCCTCGGTATTATAGTAGTGCAAGCTNGCGCGGACGACTGAATCTATTNNCCGNTCCATAAAACTNAGCCGTGANCCAGAACCNCTTGAGACGGAAACATTAATTTGTTTTCGGGCAAGTTCTNATTTGATAACTTTTGCGTTAATTTTTGCATGCCTGAAAGTGACAATCCCGCACTGCACTAAACCTTGGTCTGTTATTTCCACTTCTGAAATATCGCGCAATTCTTTTCTTAATGTATCTGCTATCTTGAATATCCGTTTTTGGATTTTCGATACACCAAAGTCCATAGCGTATTCTATTGCTTTTCCAAGTGTGGCTTGNCCTGCGAAATATCTCTCCCAGTTTTCAAACTTCCTTGCATCCTTTCGCAGCAAATAGGTCTTCTCATCAATTAAGTTTGCTGCAAATTGGTCAATCAGCGGCGGGTCCAACCGCTCAATCCATTTTTGTTTCACGTATAAGAAACCTGTACCCCTTGGCCCCCTTAAAAANTTCCTTCCTGTNGCCGATAAAAAGTCACAACCTATTTCGTTAACATCAACAAGCATTTGCCCAACCGACTGACATGCATCTAGCAAAAATGGAATTTCATGTTCATTCGCTATCTCTCCAATTTTTTTTGCTGGATTTACTAATCCCCCTCCAGTTGGAATATGGCTAATCGAGATTAATTTTGTTTTTTCATTTATTAATTTTTTGAGTTGGTTTGTATCGGGTTCTCCATGCTNATTATTTTCAACAATTACAAGTTCAGCACCTGCTAGTTTTGCTCGATGCAGGTAAGCTATTACATTGCTTCCGTATTCTGACCTTANTGTTATAATTTGGTCACCTGCTTTAAGAGGAATAGAATAAAAAATCATATCCCATGCCCGTGTGGCATTCTCCACAAAGGCTATTTCTTCTGGCCGCGCATTAATTAGCTCTGCAACTCTAATGTAAAAGTTTTCCAATTCCATTTCGCGCAGGGAAGCAGTTTCATAACCTCCTTTTATTTCTTCCTCTCGCAAAAACCCGTAAAGATAGTCAGCAACAGGGGCTGATATCAGAGAGGAGCCTGCATTATTGAAGTGGATACAAGTCTTGATCCCACGTGTTTCGCGACGAGCTCTTTGAATTTCTGCTTCATTCATATTTTCGCCCTACTTTTCTAACTTAATTACGACCTTTGCCAAANCATCAGCGCTAAACCAATAATTGCTGCTGGGAAGGAAATAACCAAAAAAGCTAACCCATAACCTCCCAACCAATATCCTAGACCGAACATTAATGGGAAAATTATTTGGCCAACNGCGCCAAAGGCTAAAACACCGCCAGTAATTCTTCCCGCTTCTCCTGCGGGTGCAAGNCGCGCGACTTCAGCTAACAAAACGCCGTGCCAGGACAAAACAGAAAGACTAACACAACAATTTACAGCTAAAACAGNAATTTTACTCCAATCTGACCCAAGGGCTCCCATAAAGCTTGTTGAGCAAGCCATCACAATTGCTAATAAGCCCATCAATGGNCTTGGCTTAACTAAAGTACTTCCGATCCAACCCCACAATATTCGTCCCGGTATTGCTAGAACAGTTGCTGCGCCGACAATTTTTCCAGCCTCCTCTANACTGAAGGATAAATCTTCAAACAGATACGTAATTGTAAAGCTCATATAAATAGATTGCATCCCGACAAAACTAAANGCGACTAAAGCAAGTANTCGCCTTTCATTCTGAATGAGAACATCGTATAGATTTTTTCTAAAATCCCTTAGTTTAGGGCGTGCGGNGTCATCTCTGTCTTTATCAAACCTTTCCCTGAGTGGCTGCAGCAGTATCGCTATAAAAATACATAATATAGCCATGCCTATCAGCGCTCCTCGCCAACCATAAGCCACNGCGATTGGAACGAGCAGTAGACCGGAAATTACGACCCCTGCTGGGACCCCAGTCTGCTTNATTGAAAAAACTAAAGGTGCCCATTTTTNTGGAGCGTACGAGGCTAGAATTTGAGAACTAGCAGGTGTTGCAGCAGTTGATCCCAAACTTATAAGGGAAGCGGCTAACGTCAAAAGTANAAAAGCTGCCATGGCACTANTTGAAAATGGCACCAANGCTAAACCAAANCCCATCAANACGCATCCAATTTGGCTTGTTCGCAATGCTCCAAATCGTGCTATAACGCCACCGCAGCCTGCCATACAAACGAGTGAAATAAGCGCATAAAACGCCGTGTACAACAAGACCANTTCCGCGTCAAANTCGAGTTCTCTCGCCACCGCGGGGATCAAAGAAGGAACCCCTACTTTCGCTGTTGTAGCGACAGTTTGTTGAACTAACATAGCTGTAATCGCTACAAATAAGATCGGCATATTAAATTTTCCAGACCGCATAANCTATCGTTAAATCAATACTAATCAATTACGCCCCATTAATTTATCAATAGCTCTCCTATCGCTTTTGGTAGGTCGCCCTGCTCCAGGTTCCCTACTTGTAGCATTGGCTTTAAAACCNCCAGAGGTTTTTTCTTTATTTAGTTGGTTAGTTACAGGAGATAAATCTTCAAATAAGAGTTCCGCCTCTTTTGCCGGACCTCGTCGTTCAGCCAAAAATAGAACCTTTATCACNCTAATTAGATGACCTTGTGGAAAGGTCAGAATATCATTGGGACGCACTAACTGGTTCGATTTTGTAATTACCTTTCCAGATAAACGCAACTTTCCACTACCCAGCAACTTAGTTGCTAAACTNCTACTTTTAAAAAATCTGCCACACCAAAGCCACTTGTCCAGGCGTTGATAATTTTGCTCTGTCATCCTGATTTTGCTGCTTGAAAATTTTTTAGAATAGCGAAGGGGGAACCCGAGTTTGGTTTTTGACTTTTATTCTTTATCATTTCTCTAACACGGGAGGTTTTTATTTTATCCATCTTGCTTTTAAGTTGGCCAGACTTTCTAAAGTTAGTTTTCCGTTTTTTATTTGCACGTTTTAGCAGTCTTTCGCCAGAGTCAGACTTTTCCTCAATGTACCCCATCTCCCTCAGGATTAACGCGGTATCGTCGTACCCCAATCCCAAAAGCGATAGGATAGTTTCCTCAAGAACAAAAGGTTGTTTTCTGGATTGTCGTCTCAAAGCAACCGCCACACGCTCTAAAATATCAGCACGAACAGCCCTTTTCCCTAATGGAANAAACCCNATTGCATTGTAATATTCAGCTGCAACAGATTGTTCTCTCTGAATAGTAACCTGTCCGCCCTTAGGCATGTTTAGGCTATTTTTTGAGGAATTAGATACTCGCCATAATACAGACAAAAGTTCAGTCGCTTTTGGCTTTAACAATTCAGGGAAATACAAGATTTCTGTGCCAAATCTAAGGCCGAGCTTAGACAGCCGTTTNCGGTCTGTTTCGGATAAATTTTTTAAAAGATTTCTAACGTTTTTTTGCAAAACAATCCCAAGGTTTTCCCGAATTTGGAAAAGAATTCCCCTAGCTGGACCAGCTATCTCTATTTTGTCTAATTGTACTAAGGGNCCAAGACGCTCTCTTAGATGGCTATCCATCCAATTTTTCAATCTTGAAATGACTAAATCCTCTTGAAACGGCTTTATTAGNTCAGAGACCTTTAAATTAATTTTCGGTGAGAGAGGATCATGACCCGTCTGNAATTGAGCTAATAAATTTGACCTCCAATAAATTGAGCCACTAGCGTCTACAACAAAACATTCATCTTTATCATCTGTAATTTTCCAAACTCTTTTGCTTAATTCNCCTGGCAATACCCGACGAATTGCAGCTAATACAGGCTTAGGGTCGGACCCTTTTATNAGATTTGGNCTAAATAATAATCCCTCTAATCTCCCAACTTTATACCCCTCCACTGACACTTCACCATCCGCGGAGATACCTGCTAAAAGTNGATGACTATNCNGTAACTTTTTAACAAGAACAGTTGCACGGAGATCTACAAACCTTTGGGTCAGCTTGTCGTGCAGAGCGTCGGATAACCTATCTTCTAAAGCCCTTGTTTCCTGTTGCCAGCGCAAAGGATCTTCAGTCCAACTGTTTCTGTTAGATATGTACGTCCAGTTCCTAATATGAGAAAGTCGACTAGATAAAGTATCTATATCTCCATCCNTTCGATTGAAGCGCTGTATCTGTTTTGATACCCAAAACTCTGGCAATATCCCATCATTTTCGATCAAGTGGTTGAAAATTTGCTCCAAGAAATGACTGTGGGACTCGGATAACGTCTTACTAAAGTCCGGGATTTGGCAAACATCCCACAACAACTCGACTGNCNTCTTATTGGTAGCTCTTGAAGCAATAGTTTTATTTTTGGANAGGCTAATAAAATGAGCATGATCTTCGGCATCACGTTTTTTAGTCATAAAAGAATATGGAGGACTTAATTCCAAGGATTGCGATAATGCAGNCAAAGTTTCAAATGAGAGGTCTGAATTTCTCCAATAAGCTGTTATCTGTGGTTTAAAGTTGTGATTTTCTATTGCACCTATCGTCGTATCGTCTAGCAAGGGACAATCGGCTGTTACACCAAACGTTCCGTCATTCATGTGTCTGCCAGCTCTACCAGCGATCTGGGCTAATTCCTGAGAGGATAGCTGTCGAGGCCTTTTTCCATCGAATTTAACGCGTTCTGCAAATGCCACATGGTTTATGTTTAAATTCAGTCCCATCCCTATAGCGTCTGTTGCAACTAAATAATCAACTTCTCCATTTTGGTACATATCCACCTGGGAGTTTCGGGTCCTAGGCGACAGCGCCCCTAACACCACGACAGCACCTCCCTTCTGTTTCCTTATTAAATCCGCAATCTCATAAACGTCTTGGGNNGAAAATGCCACAATCGCTGTCTTTTTTGGCAAGCGTGTTATTTTTTTTGAGCCCGCATAAACTAATTTAGAAAGCCNNGGACGACTNATATACTGAATATNAGGTAGGATTTTTTTTAAGATAGTTTCTACTGTCGATGCGCCNAAAAAGATTGTTTCTCGTGTTCCACGNGCATTTAATAATTTATCCGTAAATATGTGTCCTCTTTCTCGGTCTGAAATAAGCTGTATTTCGTCTATCGCGAGAAACTCTGTGNGCTTATCTGTTGGCATGGATTCTACTGTGCATAAAAAATATTTCGCTTTTGCCGGAAGAATCTTCTCCTCGCCTGTAATTAAAGCTACCGAATTCTTCCCTTTTTTTGAAACTACCCGCTCATAATTTTCTCTCGCCAGAAGCCGCAGCGGGAAGCCAATAATCCCTGATTGATAACCCAACATCCGCTCTATAGCGTAGTGTGTTTTTCCTGTATTGGTAGGGCCTAGAACGGCGGTTATTGTTGGAGGGGTTNTATCCACCATGTGATCTCGTTATTACTTTGTTTTATCAAACCAGAAAAGAAAACTTGCAATTTGGACGAACATTGCACATATGACGTCTTGATCAATTTTTTATGGTTCCATAGTACCTAAAATGTCAGCACAGTTCCACTCGAGTTACCAGGAGAAATAAAAAAATGGCGTCGAAAAAGCGATCTTTTCAGGCGGAAGTTAGTAAACTTCTTAATATTGTTGCGCACTCATTNTACAGCGAGCGTGAAGTTTTCCTTCGTGAGCTTATTTCTAATGCCGCAGATGCCTGCGATAAACTAAGGTANTTGGCCCTTACTGATGACAAACTGGTCTCAGGGGATAACTCATTTAAGATAAAAATTAGTGTGNACCCAAAAGGCAAAACGCTGACGGTTTCTGATAACGGAATTGGCATGAATGAAAGCGAGCTTGACGATAACCTGGGAACTATAGCTCGATCNGGNACTGGTGCATTCGTAGAGAGTNTATCAGGAGATGAAACAAAGGATGTNGGCTTAATAGGCCAATTCGGTGTNGGNTTTTACTCAGCGTTCATGGTCGCCGAGAAAGTNGATGTACTAACAAGGAAAGCTGGCGAGNNNGATGCTTGGAANTGGAGTTCTGATGGCTTGGGAGAATACACTGTAGAAAAAACGACCAAGGAAGATCGTGGCTCGAGCATTACACTTCATTTAAANAAAGACGCGAAAGAGTTCNTAGAAGATTTAAGACTTNGAACGATTGTAAANGCCTACTCAGATCACATTTCAATTCCNATNGTNCTNGCAAAAGATAAAGAGGAAGAAAGCCTTAACGAAGCTTCTGCCATCTGGACACGACAAAAAAAGGATATTACCCAAGAACAATATACTGAGTTTTATCGCCACGTAAGCAGCGGATATGACGAGCCTTGGATGACCACACATTGGCGAGCAGAAGGAAGGTTTGACTATAGTGCACTCTTATTTGTTCCTTCAAAAAGACCCTTCGATTTATTTCATCCGGATAGAAAACACCGTGTCAAATTGTATGTCAAAAAAGTATTCATAACCGATGATTGCGAAGGTCTTATCCCTGAATATCTCAGATTCGTAAAAGGTATCGTAGATTGTGAAGATTTACCTTTGAACGTAAGCCGGGAACTTCTACAAAAAAACCAAATGTTAACCTCGATTAGCACCGCGGTTACTAAGCGAATTCTTAACGAATTAAAAAAGAAGGCTGATAAAAAACCTGAAGAGTATGCTGAATTCTGGGAAAACTTTGGTGCAGTATTGAAAGAAGGGCTCTACGGGGTTCCCAATGAACACAAAAGTTCCCTCATAGAATTAGTTAGATTTCGATCAACAATGCGCGATGGATTAATTAGTTTAAAAGATTATCTTGAGAAGATGAAAAACGGCCAAGAAAACATCTACTACATTACTGGTGAGACGCAAGAAGCAATAAAAAATTCGCCGCATCTTGAAGGGTTTGCGGCTAAAAACATTGAAGTTTTGCTACTTTCAGATCCAATTGACGATTTTTGGATTTCCAGCATGTTTGAGGGTTACGAAGAGAAACAATTTAGCTCGATCACTAAAGGGTCGGCAGACCTAGATAATATAAAAGATGCTAACGCAAAAGACGGAAAAGATAAGAAAACTGAGAAGAAAACGAAAAAGACCGACGTTTCATTATTGATTGCTTCGATTAAACTGACCCTGGGTGAATCAGTAAAAGACGTCAAAGAATCGATACGTTTGACTGATTCCGCTTGCTGTTTGGTCGCAGATGAAGGGGATATGGATATGAACTTAGAACGTATATTACGTCAACATCAGCAAGTTACAGATGCTGCTCCTCGGGTTCTTGAAATAAACCCAGCGCACCCTCTTATAAAAGGCTTAGTAAAGAAAGTTAAAGAAGGCGAAACTAATCCAATTTTAGAGGATGCCGCTTTACTTCTTTTTGACCAGGCTAAAATTATGGATGGAGAGCCTGTTCAAGACGCAAAAGCTTTTGCGCAGCGTATGTCAAAAGTCATGGAATTGAGTCTCCAAACATAAACACAATCTAACTGCTCGGCCTGCGTTTTAAATGACGCAGATCATATGTATGAGACCCACTTTCAGACTTGTCCTTATCATTAAGGATTAAATGCTTCTGTATTTTTTGCGAGCCAGTTTTTGGCAGAAAGTCTAAAAACTTTATCCAGCCAGGGGACTTGAAATAGGACAATTTCTTGTCGCTATACTTAAACAGCTTAATAGCAAGATCGATGTCAGGAATATACCCATCTGTTAGCACAACACATGCCATAACTTCCTCTTCTCTAATCGGGTCGGGAGCCGCAATTACGGCCACCTGCTCAACCTCCTTACACTCTTGCAACACGCCCTCCACTTCCGCGGCAGCTATATTTTCGCCTGAGCGCCTAATTATGTTCTTGAGTCTATCAACAAAATGTAACATTCCGTCATTCGCTCGGTAGACAATATCTCCNGTATGAAACCATTCACCACGCCACGCTTCTTTTGTTGCGGAGNCATCTTTTAAATACCCNGTAAATGCTCCAAGTCTCGGTGTCTCAGCAGAATATCTAACGACCAATTCACCTTTTGTTTCAGGAGGTAAATTATTTCCGTCTTTATCATGTACTTCTGCTTCTAAACCAGGTTTTGGTCGCCCTATCGCTCTAGTTCCCCTTTTTCTAGGCTCAGTATTTGCTGCTAGCACCCTAACCATTTCAGTCATGCCCCAAACTTCTACAAGAGGAAACCCAAATCGAGATTCAAAAATCTCATGCAAACCTGGTTCGACCCCTGCTCCAAAGCCAAATTTAACGGAATGTTTTTTCTCCAACGAATTTACTGGCTGATTTAGCAGCATTGGTGCAACAACTCCAAGATAATGGATTATAGTAGCCCTAGTTTCATTCACATCCTGCCACCAACTCCTTGGATGGAACCGGTCTGGCTGTATCTGACAACCACCCGTAAGAACCATTCCTAATGTCGAAACTGTTCCTGAATTTATATGGTACAAAGGTAAGGGATTAAAAACTCGTTCCTGGCCGGGCACTATTTCACTTAAACCACCTAAACTTGCATACCATGCTCCAGACATAAGCTCGTACTGATGTGAAAGGATACATCCTTTTGGAGTTCCCGTAGTGCCGGAAGTGTACAGCAGACTACTTTCTGTCAATGGCACAACTTTTCCAATTTTAGCGGATTTTTTGACACTAGGGAATTCTTCCAAACCATCTTCCAAACACCAGACTGATATAGGCTGCTTAAGGAGTTTGTTGGCCTGATCAACCTTACTTTTTTGTTGACGAAGGTAAACAAGCAGTTCGGCTTCCGAGTGCTCCAAGACGAAGGATAACTCATTAACTCGATAGTCTGGATTAATCGGGACGCAAGAAGCGCCTATTTTATTTAAAGCAAGTCTTAAAATTATATGCTCTGGCCGATTGTTTAAAGCAACTGCTACACGATGCCCAAGACCGAACCCTGATTTCCTTAAACTGTTTTCCAGTTTAAAAATTCTATCCAAAGCATCTTTATAATTTATTTCAAAGCCATCTTTATAATAATCTCTTTCTAAAGAAGACGGGACAGCAACGAAGGAGTTCTTTGGGTATTTTCTAACAGTTTTTTCAAACTCCTCACCAATAGTCGTATCTATAACATTTCGAACAAGGTCATTGATCATAAAAACAACTCTAATTGGTTTCAAAAAAACGAACAGCTTTCCCTAATGGCTCACCAATAATCTCATCCTCCTGCATTACAATTGCGCCACGCAAAATTGTTGCAATTGGCCAGCCTTTTACCTTCAGGCCATTAAATGGGGTCCAGCCACATTTGCTCTCGATCCAATCATCGGTAATCACTCGGTTGGCATTAAGATCAACGAGTACTAAGTCGGCATCATAACCGACAGCGATACGACCCTTTCCCATTATTCCGAAAATTCTTTGTGGCCCTGCGGCGGTCAAGTCAACAACTCGTTCCAAAGTTAGCTGTCCTCGGTTCACATGATCCAACAGCAGAGGTAAAGATGTCTGCACCCCCGGCATTCCACTCGGGCTGGATGGATAGGGTCGTTCTTTTTCTTCTTTAGTATGAGGCGCATGGTCTGAGCCGATTACGTCAACAATCCCGTTTTGTATAGCCTCCCAAAGACCTGCTTGGTGAGACAGATCTCTCACTGGTGGATTCATTTGTGAAAAGGCACCTAAGGTTTCGTAACAGTCCGGAGCGGCNAAAGATAGATGATTTAAAGTAACTTCTACAGTTATTAGGTCCTTATGATGAGCCAAAATATCCATTTCATCCTTGGAAGAAATATGGAGAACATGAACACGCCTATTCGCGTCTCTTGCCAATTGAATCAANCGCTTCGTTGCTCTAACCGCTGATTCCACATCACGCCAGTCTGGATGAGCCTCAACATTTTCCGCTGAAACTGCTATTCCTTGTCTAGATAGAAGCCGATCTTCNTCTTCAGCATGTACGGATACTCGCCTCTTACCGTTGGCTAGAACCATGGCGATAACTTCATCATCTTTTGCGAGAAGCGTACCTGTGGAGCTTCCCATAAAAATTTTCACNCCTGCGCAGCCTGGGAGACGTTCTAATTCAGCTAAATTATGCGCATTTTCGCTATTCCCTCCCATAAAAAAGGCAAAGTCACTCCAAGCTGTTCTATCGGCAATCTNTAATTTTTGGGATAATGTGGCTTCATCCAATGTCAAAGGGCTAGTATTCGGCATCTCAAATATCGAGGTTACNCCACCCTTTACAGCAGACCGAGTGCCATGTTCTATATCTTCTTTGTGTTCAAGGCCCGGTTCGCGAAAATGGACTTGTGAGTCTATTACACCTGGCAAAACATGCAGGTTTTTCGCGTCTAAAACTTGTCCTGCAGGTACGTTGCGCAACGCTCCCAGAGCTACTATCTTTCCGCCTTCTATGCCAATATCACACTCTGATAATCCCGCCGGCGAAACTACCATCCCATTTTTAATTAACATATCAAGCTTCATCGACACGTCTAACTCCCTTTTTACTTTGAATATCTAAAACAAAACATAAAGATGAGTTTAAGACAATAATTCGTTCCTAAGNATANNACGNCATCTNAAGTTACAAACTTCAAAGTCATNGAAAAGCAAAATTTNANTTTAGNGGTATTTTCTNNATACTNTAAGCTTNATAGNNCANTCANCCGNGCAGGGCGTTGTNAGCCATCGTTCTTCACAAGGGTATCAATTAAATAAGAATTTTGCCAACGGGATTGGACTGTAATCTACCCTTGGCGCGCCTTAAAGCGAGGGTTAGTTTTATTAATAACGTAAACACGACCCTTACGCCTTACTACACGGCAGTTCCTATCTCGNGTTTTCANCGTCTTAAGCGAATTTGCGACTTTCATAACACTTCGTCCAATTNATAAAATTTGGGTGAAGATATTCTTACGTTGCTTTTTTGTCAATAAANCTCTTATAAAAATACAACGATNGTTCGCGTTGTGAAAAATAATCATAAATCCATATGCCGGATTGGATAACCTAAGATGCCTGCAGATTTATTAAAACGTCAGACTAAGGGATATCTTTTAGGTATTTTGGGCGTCCTTATACTTTCGCCAGATACACTTCTAATCCGATTAGTTGATACGAATCCATGGACTTTTTTGGCTTGGCGAGGCGGATTGATGACTATCGGAATGATTATAGTACTAAGCCTTTCATATGGCACCAAATTACCAAACAAGATTTTTTCGATAGGATGGTTAGGTATACTTATCGCCATAATTTTTGCGATAAATACAACTTTTTTTCAGCTGTCAGTTCAAACGACCACGGTTGCAAATACCCTCGTAATAATAGCAACCGCACCTTTGTTTGCTGCAATATTGTCAGTAATCTTTTTAAAGGAGCGAGTTCCGCTACGGACATGGATCACTATACTTATCTGTTTCCTTGCAGTTGGGTTAGTATTTGCAGGTCGCCTCGACTCNGGCCACTTGTTTGGAAACTTAGCAGCCTTAATATCCGCGATAGGGCTAGGCGCGCATTTTGTTCTTGTTAGGTTGGGTATGGAGATCGACATGACTCCAGCTATTGGAATAGCTAGCCTTCTTACATGTTTGATTGGCTTTAACATGGCTCCAGATCTCTATCTTGAACCACAACAACTTGGCTATTTAGCGATCCTCGGGCTTATTCTATTACCTATTTCCTTCATTTTATTGACCCGNGCACCAACTTATATCTCTGCTCCGGAGGTTAGCCTGATCATTCTACTAGAGACTATNCTTGCACCTATTTGGGTATGGTTAGCTATTCAAGAGCAGCCACCATTGGCAACACTTATTGGAGGCGGTATTATAATTATCGCTCTGGCTTTCCATGCTGTGATGAGTAAAAGAACGCAACAATCAGATTTGGCTTAACCGCGGCATGGCCCTTAAAATTTAAAATTCTTGGAATATCTTTTTGAACAATTTAGAAGTTGTAGATTCTCACCACCATCTTTGGAACTTAGATTGCAACTATTATCCCTGGTTAGTGGATAAAGAAGAACATGAATTCTTCTTGGGTGATTATTCAAGTTTAAAAAAAAATTATATGCCCAACNATTATCAAGCCGACTCAAAGAAATTTAATGTNATCGCAACTGTACATGTTGAGGCCGAGTGGGACCGCTTTAATCAAGTCGGCGAGACCAACTGGTTAACAAAAGTGAATGCCCAATTCGGCATGCCAAATGCTATTGTTGGCCATGTGTGGCTGGCAGCCAAAAACTGTGAGGATGTGCTCAAAGGCCATCAGAAATATCCGCTTTTTAAGGGAGTTCGCTCAAAACCAATTACTTCCTTAAACCCAAATGACCAAAAACCAAAGGGCCGAGGAAGCATGCAAGATGAGGCATGGAGAAACGGACTTGCTATTTTAGCCGAATATAATTTGTCCTTNGATCTTCGGGTNCCATACTGGCATTTATATGAAGCGGCTCAAATAATCAGTGAATTACCAAAGCTTTCTGTAGTTCTTAATCATACTGGTTTTCCCTGGGATAGAAGCCCAAGGGGATTATCGGAATGGCGACATGCTATGAAAGTTATAGCTCAGTGTCCTAATGTATTTTTAAAACTTTCCGAGTTAGGGCTTAAGGACGCAGCATGGACTGTTGATAATAATCGTGGCGTAGTTCTTGATGCGATCGATATCTTTGGCGTGGAACGCTGCATGTGGGCATCTAATTTTCCTGTAGCCGGGTTGCGCGTGTCTTATGAAAACCAACTGACAGGTATGCTAGAGATACTGGGTCACCTATCTCGAACTGATATTGATAAAATTTTCAAATTTAATGCTGCTCAGTTTTATAAAATTGATTTGTCAGAANCCNCCAAAGGCCGTTAATTACAAAACCAACAATCGGGGCGACGAACTTCTTAAAGATAACAAGNGTCAGATAACAAACTGAACAATAGCGAAATATCGGGCAGCTTTCCCAAACAAAACAAGCAAAAAAAATGTCAAAAAGGGCACCTTTAAAACACCCGCCACAAAGGTTAATGGGTCTCCAATGACCGGTAACCAAGAAAACAGCAAGGACCAAACACCATATTTTCTAAAATACCCACCTGCCTTAATAATCATATTTTTCTCTATCGGAAACCAAGACTTATTGGNAAGACCTGACAAAAACCCTCCTATCACCCAGTTAATTATGGCTCCAGCAGTATTTCCAAAAGTGGCAATTAGGGCCAAAACCCAAGTATTTGTATTTCCACCCATGATTGTTGCGATTAATACNGCTTCAGACGTGGCAGGTACGAGCGTTGCAGAGAGAAGCGCCGAAAAGAAAACTGCGCTACATTCGAGGACAATATCCAATCTAATTCCACACCTGCCAAAGACAGGTCTCCAAACGTTGATGAGACGAAATTTAAATTACCGGAATACTAAGGATATCGCGCATCATCAAAAATGTTATAATATGCTAAAGTCATTTTTTCTTCAAAGTGGTCTTCATAGCAGTTATTGTGATAACATAAGGGACCATCAAATTCATTAGGGGCGACATTATGAACCCAGATCTAAAGCAATCGAGAATTGACTTAGCTTGCGCCTTAAGGTGGGCAGCGCGCTTAAATTTACACGAAGGTGTTGATAATCATTTTTCTCTGGCAGTACCAGATGAAGATGGAGTTATGCGCGGAAATAGATTTCTCATAAACCCATACGGCTGGCATTGGTCTGAGGTTACAGCGTCCTCTTTGGTTTTATGTAACGACAAGGGAGAGGTTCTGGAGGGAGATAATGAAGTAGAAGATACAGCATTTTTTATCCATAGCAGAATACATATAGGGGCTCCACACGCTATTTGCGTTCTTCATACCCATATGCCGTATGCCACCTCTATTACTCTACTTGAGGAGGGCAAATTAGAAATGATAGAACAAAATGCGTTACTTTTCGACGGCAGAATTGCATACGATGATGAATATGAAGGTTTGGCACTAGCCTCGGATGAGGGAGATAGGCTTGCAAGAAAAATTGGAAACAACTCCATTCTGTTTATGGCTAGTCATGGCGTTGTTGTCGCTGGTCCCACAGTAGCGGACGCTTTCAATGATCTATATTACCTTGAGAGAGCGTCAATGTTCCAGGTCCTTGCAAAATCACAAGGTGGCAATCTTCGAACAATTTCGGACCGCGTGCGAAAAGAAACTCAGGCGCAGTTTGCTGATGAAGCCCCAAAACTAGCTGATAGACACTTTACGGCTCTTAGAAGAGTGCTGGACAACGTTGAACCAAGCTACCGGCACTAGACAGAGGTGAACTTATAAAGGTTTATTTAAACGCCTGTGTTAAATCATCCAATAATTCTTTAATATTCCAAGATCCCGCCATTAATTGAAAAAGACCATCTGGAATATTAAGCCCGTCTCGAACCTCTGCCGGAACAGCACCATACAAATCTGATGCAGGATGCAAAATTTTTCTTGAAAAACTCTTTCCGTTTCGGCATTCGTCAAGAAGTATTAATTTTTGCTTGAAATTCAGAGCTCTTTCTATATCTCCAGTCATCCGAAAAGATATAACACCAGATGTTCTTTCGAGGCTATCTTTTGCTACTTGAGTTTCTCCCTGCTTTTCAACACTCGGTAAGTAAACTGCCTCGATATTGTTATTTGATTTTAAAAACTCGATGAGCTCATTCATATTGGTGCTAATCGCAGCCATTCTTTTATCAAAATCTTCTAATGCAGCCTCTATCAAAGTGCCGCCACCTTCGCCTACTTTACTCCCTAGGGTGTTGATTAAAAAGTTGAGTTTATCGCTTAAAAACTCTCGATCTTTTGCAACCACGGCGTAGCCAAATTCCCGTACGTCTAGACCCACACACAGTGATTGACCATTCCCGAGGACGATATCGAAATCAAATTTTAAGGGCTGCAAGACATACGGGGTTGCCAATGAATTATCACATATACAGACTGCGCCTTTCTCCTTGGCAATACGGGCAACAGATTCTAGATCGGGTATTTGCAAGTAAGGAGCCCTGATACTCTCTGCCCAAATTAAGGCCGTATCGTCAGAGAAAGCATTAAGAATGGTTTCGGGGTCTGATTTATCTATGTATGTAAACTTTAATCCAGCTGTTCTTCGCCGTAAATTTTCAAAAATATGATAGCCTACGCCTCCTCTGTCGACATATGCCACGACATGGGAATTATATTCGACTAATTCTAGTACACTTGCTACGGCAGAACGATAAGATGAAAATAGATGACCATTTTCACCATGCTCTAATAAAGCAATGCTGTTACTTGCTTGTGAAAGAGTATCTGTTTCAAGCACTTTATAAAAACTTTTCAATCAAAAAACTATTCAGCGCAATATCGCCTCGATTAAGTGTGGCCCAGGGCTTTCTATAGCTCTTGCCAATTGCTCGTTAAATTCATCAGCGTCGGTAGCTCTTGTAGCGTCAATTCCCATTCCTTTAGCTAACGATCCCCATTCGATCTCCGGACGATCTAACTCCATCATATCTAACGCTTTCCTTCCAGGGTTCTTGGCGCCAACGTTGGCTAATTCACCTTTCAAGATTGCATATGAACCATTATTGAAAATAATATTTACAATATCGCATCCTTCTCTTGCTTGCGTCCAAAGTGCCTGTAAAGTGTACATAGCGGAACCATCACCCTCCGTGCAAATTACTTTTCTATCAGGACAGGCAATCGCAGCTCCTGTAGCATATGGTAATCCAAGGCCAATAGATCCGCCTGTCAAAGCAAGCCAGTCGTGAGGGTTCGCTCCTTGTGTGAAAGGCATGAAACCGCGACCGGATGAAACCGACTCGTCTGCTATGATCGCATTTTCCGGCATCAAATTGCCTAGCGCACACGCAATAGATTCTGGTGTTAATTTGCCCGACATTAACTCTGGCTTACTAAATTCTTGCTTTATGGGTTGCTCACCGTGGACATCTAGTTCATCAGCAAGTGCTTCGATAGCGGATACCAAATCCATATCTATATCCGCCATTTGAAAAACCTTGCATTTTCCTGGAATAAGTATGCTTGGCTTGTTTGGATACGCGAAGAATGCAACAGGAGTTTTTGTTCCTAGCAACACCAGATTGTCTACAGTCTCTAATTGTTTCAAAGCTATATCGATAGGATATTGTATCCTTTCTATAGCAACACGGCCCGCCCCTCTTTGCCAACGACCATTCGAAGTCATGCAAGATAAACGACATCCAGTCTTTGCCTGAATTTTTCCCAACAGTCCTAAAGTGTCTTCGCGAAGAGCTCTTCCTGTCATATGAATTAACGTTTCACCTCCAGCACTTAAGGCTTTAGCTATACTATTTATAGTTTCATTTGATACCTTTGGTTGTTGTGGCACAGCCAAAGGTGCGAAATCTGAAACAGCTTCATCCCAAGCAGTATTTGCTGGTAAAATTAAAGTTGCAATCTGTCCTGGACCCGACCTTGCTGCCATTACAGCCTCTGCACCATCTCTCGCTATATCTTTCGCTGACTTCGACGTTTTCACCCACGCAGACACCGGTTTTGCGATGCCTTCGATATCAGCCGTTAAGGGAGCATCATACTCCACGTGATACGTGGCATGATCCCCTACAATATTTACTATGGGAGTGTGAGCTTTCTTTGCATTNTGCAGGTTAGCTAGTCCATTCCCAAGGCCAGGNCCTAAATGCAGAAGTGTAGATGCAGGTTTATCTGCCATTCTCCCGTAACCATCTGCCATACCAGTCACNACCCCTTCGAAAAGACCAAGCACACAACGCATTCCTTCCACATGGTCTAAAGCAGCAACAAAATGCATCTCTGAAGTTCCAGGGTTTGTAAAACAAACGTCAACACCTGACTTAACCAATGTTTTTACAAGT
>NZVJ01000057.1 GCA_002701455.1 Rhodospirillaceae bacterium | reverse complement strand
CGTTTCAGTAGCGGCAATCTATCGGCCATTTTTTACTCAAAATGTCGTATTTAGATTATCCGGCGCAGCCTTATTCCCCGGCAGTGGCTTCACGGACTTGTACGGCGAACAACGTGATCAGGATGACGTGTTTTTCTCGGTTCAGGGAAATCTTATTCTTACATATTAGGCGGAGACATTGGTTTATTTACGTTACATATTATTAATGTTCAGTTTAATTTTTTTGAGCCTGGGGCAAAGCTTCGCTGCATCTGGTGAAAAGCCTCGGGATATAAAATATGTAACAACACCGCCTGCCCCGAAGTGGCAGCCAGTCGAGCAGATAAATATAAAAAGCCAGGGTTGTATTAGCTGTCATACGACAACAGACGAGCCAAGCATGCACCGCACAGGCGGCGTACCTTTAGGTTGTACAGACTGCCACGGCGGAAATTCATCGATTATGAAACCAGCATCAGGAGCGCCATCTAAAAAAGCGTACCGAAAAGCAATGGACCAAGCCCACGTCCAACCTAGATATCCGGAGACCTGGAATTATCCAAGCAGTGCAAACCCTATAGCTTCATATACCCTTCTGAATAAGGAAAGCCCGGAATATGTCAGGTTCGTAAATCCAAGTGATTACAGGATTGTNGAAGAGGCTTGCGGTTCCTGTCACGCCGGCGCAATTCGGGCTGCGAAAAACAGTCTCATGGCAACGGGCGCAATGCTTTGGGGAGGCGCCGCTTATAATAACGGTATCCTGCCATTCAAAAACTATATTTTAGGCGAGGGTTATACCAGAGACGGAACGGGGGCTCTATTGAAAAACCCGACCCCTGTTACAGAGGAAATGAAGGCTGCAGGCATTTTGGAATCACTGGCACCGCTTCCAGCTTGGGAAACTATTCCNCCAGGCGATATTTTTAGAGTATTTGAAAGAGGTGGAAGAAACATTGTTAACCTATTTCCTGAAATTGGATTACCCAACTCGCTAGGGCAAATACAACGGTTGGAAGAGCCTGGTCGACCCGACCTAAAACAGTCTAACCGTGGTCCAGGAACTGGACTCCGAATTTCTGTGCCAGTTATTAACGTAACAAAAACACGCTTAAATGATCCCTTTACGTGGTTTCTTGGCACCAANGAGCAACCCGGTGATTATCGTTCTTCAGGCTGCGCCGCATGNCACGTTGTTTACGCCAATGATNGAGATCCCAGACACTCNGGCCCATATGCAAAATTTGGCCATACCGGGATGAGCCAAACCAGCGACCCGACAATCCCAAAAGGGGAAGAAGGCCACCCTCTGAAACACGAATTCACAAGTGCTATTCCAACAAGTCAATGTATGATTTGCCATATGCATCAACCTAATATTTTTGTTAATTCATTTCTTGGNTATACGATGTGGGATTATGAGTCTGATGCTCCCCATATGTGGCCAAAGGAGCAAAGATATCCAACCAATGCTGAAATGCATGANATTCTTGAGAGAAACCCAGAGGGGGCAGCTGTCCGTGGTCTCTGGTCAGATCCCGAATTTTTGAAAGANGTATCAAAACTAAATCCCAAGTTAGAGAANACCCAATTTGCAGATTATCACGGNCACGGCTGGAATTTTCGCGCAATCTTTAAGAAGGATGAAGCTGGAAATTTATTGGATAAAGATGGAAATATCGTNTCACATGAAGATCCTGATAAATTCGAGAAAGCCGTGCATATGTCTTCGATACATTTAGATGCAGGCATGCATTGTGTGGATTGCCATTTTGAACAAGATACGCATGGGAATGGGCACCTCTATGGAGAAGTCGCCAGTGCGATTGAAATAACATGTCAGGACTGTCACGGAACAGCGGACCAGTACCCCACACTTTTGACCTCGGGCCCNGCTGCTCCTGAAGGCGGCAATGACGTAGGAGTCACTAGAAATTCGGACGGATCAAAGCGGTTCGAGTGGAGAGAGGGAGTNTTGTATCAACGCTCCGCACTTTGGCCGGGATTAGAGTGGGAAGTCTCATTAGTAAAAGACAGCGTTAACCCTAGCCACAAAGNCTACAATGCCAAATCGGCNCGNGCAAAATTAGTGAANGCGGATCCAAACAATATGGATTGGGGTTTAAATATTCCATCAGATGAACGAGCGCATAAACCGGACGAAATGGAATGTTTTACTTGCCATCTTTCGTGGACAACGAGCTGTGGCGGCTGCCACCTGCCAATCGAAGCCAACTGGAAAACCGAACGCCATCATTATGAAGGCGGGGAAACCAGAAATTACGCGACCTATAATCCGCAAGTTGCGCGTGATCAAATGTTNCAGTTAGGAATTCACAGTACCGCAAAGGGTAATACAATNGCGCCAATACGTTCAACNTCTGCTTTAGTCCTCTCTTCAACAAATATCAATCGCGAGAAACTCTATATACAACAGCCACCGATAGCATCTAGCGGTTATTCAAGCCAGGCTTTCGCGCCTCACTTCGCGCATACAGTCAGGAAAGAAGAAACTAAAACGTGTTCGGACTGCCATTTATCCGCAGCCAATGATAATAATGCTCGGATGGCTCAGCTATTATTNCATGGAACTAATTTCGTTAATTTTGTTGGTTACAATGCTTGGATCGGCGGAGACGGGGGAGTAGAGGCTGTCCAGGTAACTGAATGGGACGAGCCTCAAGCTGTGATTGGAAGCTACCTGCAAAAATACGCTTACCCGGATTGGTATGACGAGCACCAGAAACGCGATAAGGAGCTCACAACGAGTCGTACACATAATGCAGATGGCGCTGTAAACTGTGTTACGTTGAGAGGCGAATATTTATTCACAGCAAGTGGAGCCGAAGGCTTTAACGTCTTTGACGTGGCGTCGATTTCCAACAAAGGATTTAGTCAGCGAGTGATAACCGCGCCGTTCTCTCCTCTGGGTCACGACACTAGAGTAGAATCAAAAAATGCAACATGCATGGCGGTTCCTACAAATCAAGCCATAGCCCCAGAGCGCAACACCGGTGATTTAATGCGGAAAGTCAATCAGGAACAACCATTTCACCCGATTTACAATTATGCCTTTGTAACAGACTCGGAAGAAGGCTTAATTGTGGTAAACGTNAATACTTTAGCCGACGGCCTCCCTCGCAATAACTTTTTAACACGAGCGCTAACCTGGAATGAAGGCGGTGTTTTGAGCGGAGCCCGCCACATCACTATGGCGGGCCACATTGTATATATAACTACGCCCACTTCACTCGTCGTACTAGACCTTAGCGATCCACTGAAACCAAAACTCGTGAAGAAAATTGAAATGCAAGACCCCAGGGCCACAGCGCTTCAATTTCGCTATTTGTTTGTTACAGATGCTGAAGGTTTAAAGGTGTTTGATGCAACACAGCCAAAAAATTTAAAACGTGTTGCTGGAGCCAAAATAACACTAAAAGATCCTAAAAAACTCTACGTTGCACGCACATACGCATATGTAGCCGCAGGAAGCGAAGGACTGGCAATTATAAATGTCAAAAATCCAGAAAAGCCAAAACTCTATAAACTCTTTAACGCTAACGGAGAGATTAATGACGCGAGGGACGTGATTGTAGGTACAACCAACGCATCACTTTTTGCATATGTGGCCGACGGCAAAAATGGTCTAAAAGTTATTCAACTAACTTCACCAGACTCACAACCCCGATTTTATGGATACAGTCCCGAACCAAAACCCGAGTTAATTGCATGGAAAAAAACAAAGTATCCTGCTCTAGCACTATCTAAAGGATTAGACAGAGATCGTGGTGTTGATGAAACAGGCGGACAAATCGCAGTGTTTGGAAGGCTTGGTTCACGGCCATTTAACGTAAATGAAATGCGAAAACTTTATCTTGATCCGTATGGTCAACCTTACTATGTGAGAGACGAAGTGGATCAAAAAATTGCAAAGAAGACAAAATAAAAGCGGCTTCACTCAGCGGTTCTGAATGTGTGAATTTGAAAATTGATATTCAGGCAAAGTAGAATTCTTCATAATTATTTGCCTCGACTTTTTGAATAATGTTTCTGTATTTTACGGCCCCGCCATTATATGCCAAGACCCTAGGCTTATCCCGGCCCGGCACGTTACTGTTTACACCTGTTTGCCACGAGCCCACGTTGCTCATTAACAGACCTTCGGATGCTTTTTTTACTTGAACCACCCACTTGTCTACTGACTTTGCCCTCGGCTCCACTCTCTCGAAGCCGTTTTCCAGGGTAAATTTCAAAAGCTTTGTCTGCCAATCTACCACTTCTTCGATATTTCTTGGTATATTTCCTCGAGATGTATGAGGACCCAAAATCATAAACATATTTGGAAAACCTTCCGTCTGCATGCCAAATAAGGTTCTTGGAAAATCGCTCCAGTCATCTTTGAGGCAACGTCCTGTTGATGTCCTGATGTCGATCCTGTCATACGGTCCCGTAACACCGTCAAAACCAGTTGCATATATTATCAAGTCAAATTCATATTCTTTATCAGATGTCTTTATGCCTTTCTTGGTAATACAGCTTATAGGCGTTTGATTAAGGTCTACTAGCAAAACGTTTTCCTGATTATAAATCTCATAGTAACCGCTCTCCAAAGGCAGCCGCCGGGTTCCAAATCCATGATTTATCGGCGTGAGCAGTTTAGCAATTTTCGGGTTTTTTACACGCTCACGGATTTTTTTTGCCGCGAACTCCGTCATTAATCGATTGGCTTCTTCATCGACTAAAATATCTTTTAAATTGCCAATCCAGATTCCAAAACCAGGCTCTTTGTAGCGTTGTTCCCAAAATGCTTCCCTCTCTTCCGGCGTCAGGTCCGTTGTGCTTCTGGGATCGGGATCATGGATAAAACATGCCACTGTCTTTTTACATTGTTCGAAAATTTTTTCAAAATCTTGCTTAATCTGTTTCTGTTCAGCTTCTGTTATGGCGCTATTATTCAAAGGAGCCGCCCAGTTTGGGCTGCGTTGAAAAACCGTTAGGTGAGCGACATCCTTTGCAATAGTTTGTATTGTTTGAATTGCGCAGGCACCCGTCCCTATAATGCCGACTCGCTTACCTGAAAAATCAACCTTCTCATGGGGCCATCTTGCTGTGTGATAAGCTGGCCCTTCAAACATCTCCCTGCCTTCAATATTTGGCAGGGTGAATGCCGATAGNGGCCCCATNGCGGTAATTAAAAAACGCGCTTCAAAAGATTCGTTTGTATCTGTTCTCACAGTCCAGAAATTGGTTTTTTCGTTGAATAAGGCAGCTTTTACTCTTCTGTTAAANTTGATATCTCGCCGCAAATCAAACTTGTCGGCCACATAGTTTAAATATCTCAACGTATCAGGTTGTGCTGCAAAATGTTCTGGCCAGTCCCACTCCTCAAAGAGCTCCCTGGAGAAAGAGTATCCGTAAGACCAGCTTTCCGAATCGAATCTAGCGCCGGGATAGCGGTTCCAATACCATGTNCCNCCAACATTGTCGCCTGCTTCGATCACTAACACTTTTAGCTTCAGTTGCCTTAATTTGTAAAGTTGATAGAGCCCCGCAACTCCAGCCCCTATAACAATGACATCATACTGTGAATTATTTTCGGGCACTTTTTCCACTCTTAAATGGTTGTCTAAATTAAAATAGCTTCTAACGCTTTGTTGCTGATGTTTTAGAATAATAACTTAAATTTATTCTGCAAAAACATATCCCTTTTGATAATATATCTTTCCTAAAGAGCAATTATCAATAACAACTATCCCTGGAACGGACAACCAAACGAACCTTTTTGAATATTTATTTTTAGGTGATCAATGAATCATATTATAGACAATATAGAAGCTTTTATATTGACCGTCCCTGATGAGAAGCGCCCGCATTGGGTAAGTCTTTTTAAAGTTCCCAGTGCAAATGAACTACTAATAAGAATAAAAACTAAGTCAGGTGCAGAAGGTTTTGGTCTAGCAACTAGCTATACAGATATTTCTCCTCTCGTAAATGTCGTTAAGTCGGGTCTGCTCGATGAGATTACTGGCATGGACGCTCTAGCACCCGAGCTTGTTTATGAAAAGTTATTTGGCTTTACTTCTAGTCGACTAGCCTCAGAAAACGGCTGGGGGAAAGAAGCGTTAATCCGCATTTCTTCGGCTGTTGATATCGCCTGCTGGGATGTTCTCGGGCACGTCGCCAACTTGCCGTTATATAAGATATTTGGCGGATACAGAAATAAAGTCCCGTGTTACGTCACTTGTGCGTATTATAGAGACGGGAAAGATAATGCCGAACTGCGCGAGGAAATCCAGATGCTCGTGGAACAAGGCCATAAGGGATTTAAGGGAAAAGTGGGGGGTCTTTCCTTAAAAGAAGATATTGCTCGCATGGAAATTGTACGAGAAGTAATCGGAGAAGATAATAATTTAATGGTGGATGTTAATAGAGCTTGGGATTTGAAAACCGCAATCGACGGCGCCAAGGCTCTTGAAGCACTTAAGCCGACATGGCTAGAGGAGCCCGTTAGATGGACGGACGATCGACGGGAGTTAAAATTATTATCCCAGAGTACTAATATACCTTTATCGGGCGGAGAGAGTGAGATTACAAGCTACGGCTGCCGTGCAATGATAGAAGAGCAGGCGATTCAAATTTTACAATTCGACTGCACTATGTTCGGCGGATTTACTGAAGGAAGAAAACTAGCGGCACTTTGCGAATTGAACCATATAGACGTTGCGCCGCACCATGACTGTTTCATTCATGCGCCCCTTGTAGCAGGCAGCCCGGCTGGCAGAATAGTTGAATCTTTCACAGATCCTGAACGAGATCCATTACAAGCAGAACTATATGAGAACCCGCCAAAAATTGACGGCGGCTATTTAACCCTTAACGACACCCCCGGATTAGGCCTCAAACTCTCTGAATCAGCTTTAAAAAAATTTGGCACTCGCATCTTATAATCTAAGAAGTTAGATCACTTAGCTATTTAACGATTTGCGGGATGGTGTTGTGCCATTCCGTTGCATTTTGATAGGCATTTCCTAGTCTAAAAAGTTTTCCTTCGGAAAAAGGACGTCCAATTAACTGAAAGGCAGCTGGCAAGCCTTTTGAGCTAAAGCCGCAGGGAACACTGAGAGCAGGTAAACCAAGGTAGCTGATAGGGCGGGTATTACGGGATAGCATTAATACGAGTGCCGGCATTCCCTCACCGCCGCCAACATCTAAATCCTGATAACGCGGCGCCACAACAGGCATAGTCGGCGTAAGTAACGCGTCACACTTTGAGAAAACAGTATCACAGTAGTTCCGAAGATACTTTTCTCTGAGAGTTAACGCCTCCAAATAACGTGTGGCCGGTTGATATAATCCAAATTCGATACGCCTCTTAACCATTGGGCCATAATCATTCGGTCTTTCCCGCAGCCACTTTCTGTGTATTGTTGATGCTTCAGCAGCAAGAGCTGCTGCCCATATCAGATTTATATGGTCATGACTGGGAACGTCAACTGAGACAATTTCAACTTTTAAGTCTTTAAATATTTTTCTCGTCTCCTGCAACAATCTGTCAACTTCGGTGTCTAGATCATCATAAAAATAGCTGGAGGGAATGCCTAACCGCATAGAGGCAACTTCCTTATTGCACTCTGTTTCATAATCTTGGACCTTACGTTGACTGGAAGTAGGGTCTTTTCGGTCATGCCCGGCAATTATATGCATAATTCTTGCTGCATCCCGCACGGTGCGTGTTAGCGGCCCGCTGCAGTCAAAAGAAAATGAAAGCGGCATAAGACCGAAACGACTCACCCTTGTCTGCGTTGGTTTTATCCCAACCACGCCACACATCGCCGAAGGTATTCTTATCGAACCTCCAGTGTCGGAACCTAACGCTCCGTAGACAGTTCGCGAAGCCACAGCGGCGCCCGACCCGCTCGAGGAACCACCGGGGGTATGCTCTTGGTTCCAGGGATTAAAACAATCCCCGTAGTGAACATTGTTTCCTATTGGGCCTACAGCAAACTCAGACATGTTCAATCCGCCGAGATATAACGCTCCCGCTTTTTCTAGTCGGCTGAGTGCCGTTGAAGTTCTATCTCCCTTAAATTTTGATCTGATTTTAGATCCACATGTCGTAATTTTTCCATTCCGATAAAACATATCTTTATGGGCCAACGGTATACCCGCTAAAGATCCAATTCTCTCACCTTTTTGAAGTCTTTTATCTATATTTTCTGCTGCTTCCAGCGCTTCGTCTTTTTCCAAGCTGATAAAAGAATTGAGTTTTGGTTGAAGTGCCTCGGCGCGATTGATTGACGCCGTTGTTAGCTCTACCGCCGATAATTCACCCGATGAGACTAAGTTGGCAGTCCTGCAAAGATCAAAATTAAGGAAGTCCGTCATTATCCAAGTTCCTCCTCATCCCCAAGTTCTTCAAGTGCCTGACTATAGTCTGATGGCTCTAGGTCGAATCCTATGCTCGAAGATACTTCTTCACCTGCGTCATCCATGGGAGCAAGCATGTTGGTTAATGTTTCTGCCTCTTCATTTTCCAGAGAAAATCGATGCCAAATACTTGCTACTAGTTTAATAAAATCTGACGTTATTGCACTCATATCCCCTCCTAACTTATGCTATTTTTATCGGCAGTTTATTTTGTCAGGCACCTAAAAACAGAATCTGCAAATTTGATTAATCGATCATCCTGATAACGCGCACCAACAATTTGAAGGCCTAGAGGAAGCCCTGTATTTTTTTCCTGAGCTACCGGCAAACTTATTACAGGGCAGTGAAGCGATGTCCATGCCATATTAAAGTCGGCACTTCCAGTGCTGTCTAGTCCTTTTTGGGCCGCGCTTTGGGCAGACGGACAAATTACAAAATCGACCTTATTAAGTGCTTGATCAAGTTTGACTCTCAAGGCTTCTAAGTTTTTCTTTGCATCTTGATATGAAGAAAACACCACACGCAAACCATCTGCCATTCGGCCATCCCGCAGTATTTTGCTGAGTTTTTGCATTGAAACCCGTCGCTCGTGGGTCAGCGTCCGCGCGAATTCATAGCCGGAAATTTCAATATTCCATTCACTTAAGTTTTCAAATGCTCCGCAGTCATCAAAATCAAAAATCACTGCACCAGCACTCTCGAGTACTCTGGCTGCCTCTTCTATCATTTGCTGGCTTGAAGCGCATGCCGTTTCCCAATAAGGCTTTNTAGCAATCGCAACTCTAGCCCCTTTAAGNGAAACTTGTTCCATTTCCGGAATGCTGTCATCCAGCAGNGCTTTTCGGACAAGAACTAAGTCATCAACACAATTTGAAAAAAAGCCCAACGTATCGAAGCTGGGCGTGTTGGCTAAAACACCCGATATATTAAAGTCTCCGTAAGAGGGTTTATAACCTATGACGCCACAGTATGCCGCAGGTCTTATAACCGAGCCCGTCGTTTGNGTNCCAATTGCTATCGGAACCATGCCNCTCGCAACTGCAGCNGCAGATCCGCTGGAGGANCCTCCCGGCGTGTGTTCAATATTCCANGGGTTCGCTGTTTTNCCCGGATGACGGTGNGCAAATTCNGTGCATATCGTTTTNCCTAAANCNACACCGTTTGATTTTCGAATTCCTGCAACACATGCGGCATCACGNCTGGGCTGGTATCCAGAATATATATCTGTGCCATATTCAGTTGGCATATCGAAGGTATCAATATTATCTTTTATCCCNACGGGAATACCAAAAAGCGGTCCACTTGGTTTTTTGTGATCTAATTCTTGGGCGAATTCGCGAGCACCTTCTTTATTAACAAATGCCCATGCCCCAACGTGTTTTTCGTGCTTATCTATGTTTCCCAAATATTCTGAAAGAACATCGCTGACTTTCATTTTTCCGGTTGAAATTGCGTTACACGCTTGCGTGGCGCTTAGGCAGGGCGACCGAAAAAAACCACCCTTCTTTATTAAGTTGTGAAATTTTGTTTCCATTGCGGCCTCTTTACGGACAATTATTAGCATATAGCGGGTGAAAATGGCTTGTGTATTGCTGGCGTCCTGTATTCCCTGCTTAAATAGACTGATAAAAGGTATTGGATNAGAAATTAAAGTCAACAGGGAAGGAAAACTGACGATGAAGTCTTTATTGNCCAAAATTGCTATGGTCACCTTCGTTAGCGTATTTGGGTTAACGTGGGGCGCCGAGCGNAATACAGCCAAGGCTGANAGCCTCCAAAAGGTAATGATTAGAATTTCGGCGGATATTCCTCCGCCACCCATGCCCACCTCCGTTGCCATGGAGTGGTTCAAGAAAAAGGTAGAGTCAGAATTCCCTAGTGGCAGTAAAGTACGTATTTATTACGCCGGCGCCCTGTATAAAGACCCAGACGCCATGACCGCTATGAGTCAAGGCAATTTAGAAATGGGTTGGCTGGTGTCNGGGAAAACAGCAGCAACAGATATTTGGCTAAGCATCGTTGGACAGCCAGGCGTTCTAACCACGGCAGGTGCAGTCCACGATCTGATAAATCAACCAACNGGGAAGATGTTGCAAAAAAGGTTGAAAGACAAACATAATATAGAAATGTTTGGCTTTGCTGACATCAGCTTCGCTCTCGGCATGGCCGGCAAACAGCGGCTTTTAACATTGAAAAGTATGAAGGACCGAAAAATACGGACTTTTGCCGCAGGCGTTAACCCTACCGTCTCGTCTTGGGGGGCATCTCCAGTGGTCATGTCATTTGGCGACGTTCCAAGTGCGCTAGAGTCGGGAGTAATTGACGGCGTTATCACATCCATCGGCGGTTGGAGAGCTATCACAGAACAAACGCCTTACTATACTGTAGCAGGTATTTCCACAGTAGCTTTTGATGCGTATTGGGTTGGCGCAAGTTCTAAATGGATGAGCAAACATAATAAGACAACACAGGATAAAATTCGTAGTCTTATGGCCGAAACTATAGAATATCAAAATAAACTCAACTGGTGTAATGACCAGTTTGCGATAAACAAATATAAAACCACAGACGCATCCAAACCAGGCATTTATCAAGCTACCGCGGCAGAAGCCGCTCCGCTGCAAAAGGCAATTGGTACTAACGTTGCAGACTTTTTGAAGGGCAAACTTCCGGATGAAGCGGATGCTTGGGTAGACCGTTTCCTTAAGGATGGAAAAGCTGCATCGGTAAAATTTGGNCCAGGTACGGATCCGGTGCACAAGTTGGACTGTTCGAAGTATAAAGATCTTTTGACCAAAAAGAAAAAATAGTAACTGAATTAGAAAATCAAGCTGGGCCACATTGGCCCAGCTTTTACTTCTAGGTTGTTAAATGAACAGTTTATACAATTCCTGGCGATCGTTTCAGGATANTTTTTTGCAATACTTGTCAGCTATCTTGCTAGTAGGTTTAACNTTGTTAGCGCTATTAGAAGTGGCACGCCGATATCTTTTAGGTGTCTCCTTTGAATGGCAGCAAGATCTNGTTACCTTTGGTATCCTTTCGGGTATTTTTCTTTTCTTTGCTATTACGCAAACCCGAAAAGCACATCTTCGAGTTACTGCCATACTCTTGCTATTACGGGATAAATGCGGGAAACCGGGTCGACTAATTGCTAGCTTTGCCGAGATATTTGGCCAATTACTGGCCGTTTGGATATGCATTTACATGGTTTGGACTAGTGTTGATCACCTTTTCTACCTAATCAAAGAAGGCAGAAAAACAGAAAGTTTATATTTTTTAATGTGGCCCTTTTTTCTGACTTTTCTGGTCAGNATTAGTTTTCTAGGTATCAGTTTTCTCTTCCAACTATGGAACGAAGTACGGCTCTTAATGGGTTTACCCGGTATAATTGCCATGCAGAAAGAGGAAGAAGACTCAGGGCCAATACTATAATCGAGTTCTTACGCCGACAAAAATAAACGACTAGCTAGCTTAGAGTGAACAATGACAGGATTTCTTTTTAGTGTATTAGGCCTCTTAGGATCGGGCGTGACCATAGGCATAGCGCTTTGCGCCGCTAGCATGGTCTTTATTATGTTAGACCCAATGCTAAATGTTGAGACAGTTGGTCTCAGCTTTTTTAATTTTCTACAAAGCTACAGCCTTATGGCCGTACCGCTATTTATATTCGCTGGTTTCTTAATGGAGCGAACCGGAATGGTTCGCCAGTTGTTTCAATTCGCAGAAGCGCTGGTTAGCTGGATAAGGGGCGGGTTCGGGCTTGCCACCGTTACGACCTGCGTCATGTTCAGTGCAATATCCGGTTCAAGCGTTGCGGTAGCGTCAGCAATGAGTCTGATAGCAGTTCCCGAAATGCGGAAAAGAAAATATCCGGACTGGTTATCTGCCGGCATAGTTGCATCGGGCGGCGGCATTGGATTACTGATACCGCCCAGTTTATCGCTGATCATCTATGGTGTTGCAACGGAGACATCTATAGTACGGCTCTTCATGGCAGGCGTTATACCCGGACTACTGCTTGCGCTTGGGATGTATATAATAATAATTATCGCAGCGTCGCGCGTACCCTCGTTAGTTAGAGGAAAATTTGACGTGAGTATTTTGGTAGCCAGCACAGTAGCGGCTATACCCGGTCTCGGAATGCCGGTTCTCGTTCTCGGTGGTCTTTATGGTGGACTTTTTACGCCGACGGAAGCAGCTGCNGCCGCTTGCGGTTACGCCTTAGCTTACGGCTTTATCTCCAAACGAGGTGAATTCCTAAAGGAACTACTCCCCGTTGCCGCGAGGTCCATGAACCTCACTGCCGTAGTATTTTTTCTTGTGGGAAGTGTNGGTGTATTCCAGTTTGTGGCAGCAAATATGGCGTGGCCTCAAGACTTGGCAGAAATGGTCATCGATATGGATCTAAAGCCATTACCTTTTCTTTTTAGCTATTTAGCCCTTTTAATCGTATTAGGTATGTTTTTAGACGGTATTGCGTTGATCCTCTTAACAGTACCTGTGGTTTTTCCTGTTTCTAATGCGCTCGGCATAGACCCTATCCATTTAGGCATANTTGTTACTATGGGTGTAGAACTTAGCGTTATAACCCCNCCNGTNGGCTTTAATCTGTATGCAGTGAGCGGTATCGCAAAAATACCCATCCAGACAGTTCTTCGGGGGGCAATGATTTTTTTCATATCTGATCNAGCAGTAACCGTCCTTATTATTCTATTTCCTGAATTATCTACGTGGCTTCCATCCAGTCTTTCTAAAAACCCCTTTGGATAAAATGGACGGTGTGGAACCTCTTAAACAACCAAACTTCTGAAATGTATTTATGATGACAGCCTTTTTAACCACTGGCATTGGCAGTATGCCAAGACGATCATGGTTATTCAGCAACCGAACCGGTTTGGATGGNAANCATGATCATTATGGAAAAGGTGGAAATTGGTTGCTCCCAGAAGAACTTTTATCTTCNGCCCAAGACGATGCAACTACGATAGCAATCAAACTCCAAGAAAATGCCGGATTAGATATCATTACGGACGGGGAACAAAGACGAAAAAACTACGTCACATATCTNACCTCGAATATGAGCGGTTTTGATTATACGGAACTTAAACCAAAAGAAATGGCCGGCGGACGCCGAACGCTTTTGGCTGGTCGCTGCACCGGCCCGATAACCCACAAAAATCCTCTCACTGTAAAAGATCTAGAATTTACACTCGCAAAAACACAAAAGCCGGTGAAAATTACACTTCCTGGGCCAATGACGGTGGTTGATTCTACCGTAGACGAATTTTATGGAAACGAACGTGAGATGGCTTTTGCCTGGGCAAGTGCGATAAACAAAGAAGCAAAACTTTTGGACAAATTAAAACCAGAGGTTATTCAATTCGACGAGCCCAGGTTTAGTCGATTACCAGGCAAAGTTGAAGAATGGGGTATAGACGCGCTCAATGCTTGCGTAGAAGGAATCCAGTGTAAAACCGCTGTACATGTCTGTTACGGGTATCCTCAACCAGGACTTTCACGGCCAATTAATGACAGCTATGAAACAATTATTGGTCTACTCGAGAAATCAAATATTGATCAATTAGCTCTTGAATTTGCCGGAGCAAATCTCGACCCAAGCTATTTAAAACATTGTCCTTCAAAAACTGTAATTTTTGGCTGTGTTTTCAACAGTGCTGAAGTCATGGAAAATCCAAACGATGTGGCTGTTCGATTACTAAAAGCAAGCGAGTATATCGACCCAGTAAAGCTTCAAGCCGCGCCGGATTGCGGTTTGGTAATGATGAACGATNCAGATGCTCTGAAAAAATTAAAAATACTTGTTGAGGCNNCTGAGATTGCACGNCGNCAAATTTNAAAAGAGAACATNNNGTCTAATTACTNAGA
The DNA here is from genome assembly GCA_002701455.1 of Rhodospirillaceae bacterium. Taxonomy (GTDB): domain Bacteria; phylum Pseudomonadota; class Alphaproteobacteria; order Thalassobaculales; family Thalassobaculaceae. Next base: position 3,777 of record NZVJ01000057.1, on the reverse strand, counting down.
AACTTTTGCTAAATTATGATATCTGCCTTAACTGAAAGGGCTGCTTTTGATACTGAGCCCGGCTAATTTACGAATTATTAGAAAGAGTCCTCAATGAACCCAGGAAGAATAAAATTTGAAGATGCTGCCGGATATGACCAAATGATGGGCGTCTGGAGCCAGCTTGTGGGTAATAAGTTCTTAGAGTGGCTGGCCCCTGAGAAGGGACAAAAATGGATTGATATAGGTTGCGGCGGCGGCGCTTTCACAGAACAGCTTATGGAAAATTGTGCACCAAGTTATCTAGCCGGCGTTGATCCATCCGAAGACCANATANCATTCGCACGACAGCGACCCTCCCTTAAAACTGCAGAATTCAAAAAGTCCGATGCTATGGAGCTTCCTTTTGAACAAAATGAATTCGACGCTGCGACAATGGCATTGGTCTTATTCTTTGTGCCGGAGCCCCGACGAGGTATTGCTGAAATGATTAGGGTAACGAAACCGGGAGGGAGCATCTCCGCATATGTATGGGATATAAATAATGGGGGTTTTCCTCCTGAACCAATTAGGGCTGAACTTAAGAAAATGGAGGTAGACCTTCCACTTCCACCTAGTCCACACATTTCAGAAATGAACAATTTGGAGTCTCTTTGGAGAGAATTTCAGCTGCAGAATCTTGAAACTCAAGTGATTACGGTTTCCCGTAATTTCAATAATTTTGGTGAGTTTTGGGATATCACAACAAATTCAGCCAGTATAAAGGCCGCATTATCGACACTGCCAGCCACGCTTTTGGCTGATTTAAGGGAGGCCGTTCGAGACGAATTACCATCAAATGCGGATGGATCAATAACATACACTGCCTTTGCCAATGCTATAAAAGGAACCGTTAACAAATAATAGTGTTATGAATTTTTTTAAAAAAAAATACCCCCTGGCACGTCTAGCGATACGCAAAATTCAAGACACTACAAACTACTGTTAGTTGTCTTTTCCGCTAACTTTTGAATGGTTTTTGCTATGAAACGCGCGCGCTCGGAGAGACTGTCAACTTGCATCCATTCATCTGGGCGGTGGTAATTTCCTCCCACTGGACCAACACCACAAATTACAGGGGTTCCAGCCGCGGCTATAAAACCGCTATCAGCACAGCCACCAGAATGCTCACCCTCAATACTAACGCCTTCTAACTCCGCTACGCNNCAATAAATATCAAATAACTCNGCAGACTGGGGCGACGGATTAAGTGGATGAAATTCTCCTCTCACCGACATCTCGGAACTAGTTCCCTCAACGGTTGTTTTGGTGCAAATTTTTTCAACTTCACTGAATATNTATTTTCGGTCCTCATCAGCTCTATATCTAATATCTATGTCACAGCCGGCATCAGCGGCAACGGTGTTTACAGATTGACCGCCNGATATTAAACCAACGTTAATTGTTATTCCTCGTTCTAGATCTGTCAGCGCATGCAAACTCTGTATCTTACGCGCCAACTCCTCTATAGCACTCCTGCCATCCTCATAAAAACCGCCTGAATGAGCGGCAACACCCGTAACGTCACAGTGACAAAAAATACCNCCCTTACGCCTGGTAACAATATTTCCGCTCGGCCTTCCCGGCTCGCTGTTGAAAGCAAGCCGGGCTTTTTTNGCCTCGGAAATAATAATTTCCTGAGAACTCGGCGATCCTATTTCNTCGTCTCCGGTAAACAANCCNACGATTGGGTTCGGGTGGCCNCCAAATTTAGCAAAGGCCGCTAATATAAAAGCATTNATTACAAGTCCNGGTTTCATATCAGCTACCCCTGGACCGTAGGCCTTTCCATCACGGACCTCAAAAGGCCGCTTAATAGCTTCTCCGTCAGCAAAAACAGTGTCGCGATGCCCGCACAGCAGGATGGGTCTATTACCGTTTCCTCCTGCTACCACAGCCCGCAGCGCGTCTCCATGTTGCTTCACCGGGATAGTGTCATGCTGTATTCCATGATCATCGAAAAATAAACGCAGTCTATCCGCTACTTTGTCTACCCCAGCCTTATCAAAACTGTTGCTATCAATATTTACGATATCAGCTAGCAAATCGACCATGGATGATTGTTGTCCGTTCAACCATTCTACGACAGCATTTGTCATGACTAAACAATCTCCCAAGGGCAAAGTTTGGCGGTGTGCCAGATTTTTTTTCTAAAACTTAAAATATAATTTAGTTTTAAAAAAAGACGTAAGAACGCACAACCACATTTTTTCTGCACGACGCGTCTTTTGCAGCAGTTGGATCAATACACGCACTATGGAACGACCATCTCGANACCGACCCATCGGTAATTGAGTCATAGCACTTCAACATGGAAACTTCTGTTGGNGTTTGCCTTGGGAACCAATACCACTCATGATCATCTCTATGAGTGAACCTGGTTGTTTCCCCTACCCTGTCGTCATAAACTCTATAATTTGTTATATATGGCTGGTCTGCAAAAGACGGCCAAGCACATAAGACAAAAGGGTACTGCTCCACCGTTTCCATTGGCTTTGCCAAATTAATTGACATAAAACGCCGAGACATTTTCTCTTCTGCTTCTGCGACTGAATAATTTTGTTCCCGTCCAAAATTTCTAAGATTTTTGGTCAGCAACTCCTGACAGCGGAGACGTCCACTGTTGTCATTCAGGTCGTTATGCACAAGATTGACATAATTAGCATTTATACCGGGGTTTTTATTATCCTGATCTTCCGTCCGATCACCTTGATAGTCCTTGTCGAAAACGTCATGATTATATACCAGCGCGTCAGTTGCATCCGGGAAAAACTCTAAAAGAAGGCGTTCAATTTCTGGATAAAACACCTTTTCAACCTCGTGAGCATCATAGAAGTTTTTGCATTCCGACTCGCAATGCGCCAGAGAAACACCTAGCCTGTCCATGCACTCGGGTGTACTCGGGGAAAGTCCAGGATAATACTCAGAAATCCTTCTGGCATCCTTCAAAACTTTTGGAAAATAAAGCGCTAGAGATTTATTTTTCTCTTCTTCTTGCCGCAGAGTTTCCGCATCCAATGCTCTAGCAGGGTCTCTCCACAACGCATTTGAGGGAACTATAGAATATGACGGGTGCTCATTAATACTATAGCGAAGAGGCAGTGCAACCCCCCCTTCTGGAACATCGAACTCTGCCTTATTAATATATGCAACGCATTCCTCGTATTCCTTAAAGCCTACCCCCCACTTGGTAAGAATACCTCCATCTGAACCCGCCTCTAGATTTGAATCTGATGTTTTATTTTTTGTTTCCCTAATTTGATTGAGCGCAGCCAGCGTTGCAGCCGTACTTCCACCGTCTCCATTGCTATCAAAAGACATATAGGAAAGGCCGTTATTTGCAGCAATAGGAGCAGGCTGTCCTTTCGTATATTCCGGCTCAGGAATGTAGGCGTATTTATTATTGTCAGTTTGCTCAGAGGTGATTTGTTTTTCATAAGTCATCAGGTTTCCTCTCAGAAATTTTTTAAATGACTAAGGTAGAAAATAAATCAACAAAGATAAAATGTCTAAGTTGGAAACATTTTTATTTCATTGGTGATTGTTTGGCGCTTAATGCGAACTTCATTAGTGATTGTTTAGAACTTTATGCGCGCGTTAGATGAAATTATTGTTCAATAGTTTTCATAAAATTTTAACTAGTTCAGAAGTTTTAAAATCGTCCTAGGAATGACACCAGGAAAAAGCATGCACCATGAACTTGTTTTTTAAAACTTGGGAGTCTTTGCATGCTGGCGATTGAATTAGAAAGAATTTTAA
>NZVJ01000056.1 GCA_002701455.1 Rhodospirillaceae bacterium | reverse complement strand
TAGGTAAGCCTGATACATTGAGTGCTGCATAGCTTTCCAGAGACCTTTTTCTAGAATAGCTGCTTTCTCATCACTAACCCCTGCATGCGTTACAAAACCGCGAGTGGTTGATAAGACGAGATCGATACCCAGTTCTTTTGCGGTTTTGGCCTTAGGGATGGGCGCCATTCGGCTCTCTCCCATTATTACTAGAGGACAGATATCCCCGGCTTCAACTGGCGCGGCAGCTTCAGAAAGGTTCAAAGTGCCAACGTCTATAGAGCCCGCAACCAACTGCGTAGCTAGTTCACCGCCACCCTTGAATTGAAGGTACGTCTTGAGTTTCTGTCCGTTTGCCTTAGCCCATAAAAAGGCAGTCAACTGATCTATACTTCCCACGCCAGTACCACCATATTTGATTTTGTCGCCTCTCGCTGTTCCTGCTTTGAATTCTTCAGGAGTCTTGTATGGGCTTGTTTTACAATTCACCATCAGTATTTGTGGGTCATTGGTTCCTCGGGCAAGCGGCCGCATATCCGACAATTTAAGCTTTGTTTTTCCTTTGCCCATTGTTATGGCGTGGCCAACAGTGAATGTCATGATTGTATGTCCGTCAGCGGGTCGGGTAAGAAAATAATTCATGGCAAGTGCGCCACCGCCGCCTCTTTTATTAACAACGACCATATCCGCTTTGAGAGCCCTTCTTCCTCTCAGCATCATCATTCTGGAATTGACGTCAGTACCGCCACCAGCTCCAGCATGAGTAATAACTTCGATTGTTTTACTTGGAAACTTGTCGCCAGCAGATACGTTATTAAATGTGCTCATTATCAGACCTGCAGAAGCGAATATTCCGACGCCTAAGGTTATCGCTAATTTTTTAGTTTTCAACATTGTCCCTCCAGGAATTGTTTAGCTGCTTTTCGTTCAATCCTATGTATTTCGATAAACTTGTTACGCTTTTGTTAAGTTACTTTTATTCTGGCATTTATTTTTTCTTTGTCTATAAACTTTACCGCGTTTAGTTCGATTGATACCGTATATCAGGCTACGGATGTCCAAAAACCTGTCATTTTTTCGAATAAGACAAAATGACGGTATTCCCAATGCAGAAGTTATTTAGGGCTCAGCGCATGATAGGGAGATGGAGTTATGCCAAAATTGAGGGTCAATGGGGTAGATTTAAATTTCATTATAGAGGGTCCTGAAGAAGCCGAAGTGTTAACGTTTGTACATGGTCAGGGTTTTGATTTGAAGTCGTGGACAAGGCAGACAGTTGAATTTAAAAAAAAATACAGGGTGCTTTGTATTGACCTGCGCGGGCATGGCGGGACTGAAATTGGATCACTTAAAACAGACTTGAGAATAAATGATCTTGCGCGTGATATTGTTGAACTTTGGGATACACTTAATCTTGAGCGATCACATTATATAGGCAAATCCCTTGGCGGCATGATTGGGTTTGAGCTTGCTCTTAATTTTGCTTCTCGGTTGCATAGTTTGGTTCTCGTCGCCACTCAAGGTAAAATGCCTACCGGTAGTTTGGAACGCATGAGGGGCTACGCTGAGAAATTTAAAAAACCGGAATTTGGAATGGGGCTGGCAGCCGAACAATTGTTAGAACGATATTTACCGAAAAATTACAATACCAGTGACCCGGAAGGATATACTCTTTTAAAAGAGGGGATAAGTTCGCTTCCGGTTGAAGCTTACGAATATTCCTCTGAAGCGATTAATGCGATGGATTTTGATTCCAAACTTGGTGAAATCAAGGTCCCAACTATGGTAATCGCCGGAGAACTAGATATTCCTACACCGCCATCACGCATGGCTGTTTATCGTGAAGAAATTAATGGGGCAAAGTGGGGAGTNGTAAAGGGTGCGGGACACCTTCCAAATTTTGAAAAACCTATTATTTTTAATANGTTNTTAAGAGANTTNTTNGAGNGNNTTTAGAATCCANNTATATTGGATTTNTACTAATATTAATTTTAAATATGAATACGCAATGACTAAAATACCAATTTTTCAGNTTGATGCTTTTGCCGATAAGGTTTTTTCTGGAAATCCCGCTGCTGTTTGCCCGATAATNCAGGAGTTGGATGAAAGTCAAATGCAACATATTGCTGCTGANAACAATTTGTCGGAGACNGCATTTATTAAAATTGATACGGAACCATNTTCTATAAGATGGTTTACGCCGACTATAGAAGTTGATCTATGTGGTCACGCAACATTAGCCGCAGCAAGCGTGCTTTTTGAAGAGTATNTNGNTGCCCGGAAAACTGAAGTGCGTTTTTCTTCGAAGAGTGGCGAGTTGGTAGCTTCAAAAAATGATGGGATGATCTACTTGGATTTTCCAGTGGATTACCCCACTCACCTTGAAAAAAACTCCCTGATTCCCGAGGCTCTCGGGATTCAGCCAATCGGTTACTATAAAGGAAAGTTCGACATCCTAGTTGAATTTCCAACAGAAAGGGAAATCAGAGAGATAGACCCAGATTANNGNTTATTGGNAAGGCTCAATTCCAGAGGACTGATTGCCACNGCACCCGGAGTAGAAGTCGATTTTGTCTCACGGTTTTTTGCTCCCCAGGTGGGTATTGATGAGGACCCNGTTACCGGATCAGCCCACACAACTCTGACACCGTTTTGGTCAGAACGCCTGGGTAAAAAGGACCTCGATGCCCAACAGCTATCATCTAGAGGAGGTCGGCTTCACTGTAAATTACTTTCCGATAGAGTGTTGATAGGTGGAAAGACTGCTAGGTATTTAAGTGGTTTTTTGAATATTTAGATNAAACTAATCGCAAAACATTAAGTAGGATATTTTTATTCCAATGATTTCGAAGCAAAAAGAAAATACCGATGGAATAGGAGCCCCGGTTTTAAGAAAAGAAGACAGAAGACTTTTAACAGGCAAGGGGCAATATACAGCGGACTTTACGCCCCCCCAAACATGTTTTGCTTACATGNTGCGTTCTCCATACGCACACGCTGTTATAAAAAATATTTGTTCTGAGGCAGCTTTGAGACAGGCTGGTATCATATCTGTTTTTACTGGTGCGGATCTCGTATCTCAGAAAATAAAAGGNATTCCTCACAATGCCGAGTGGAAGGGGGCGCCTGACGCAGAAATTCGATTGCCGGATGGATTCGAAGTTTATGCCCCCGAACATATGCCGCTGGCGACAGACCGTGTTAGGTATGTCGGAGAACCTGTGGTTCTAGTGGTTGGAGAAACAGAGGAAGTAGCCGCTTCGGCTGCGGAATTAATAGAAGTTGATTACGAAGTTTTGCCTGCAGTAATTGATGCCAGGTCAGGAATGCTAGAAGGAGCGCCTACCGTATGGCCTGAATGCTCCAACAATATATCGCTCATGTGTGAAGTCGGTGACGCTTCCGATACAGACAGGGTTTTTGAAAGTGCAACTCATCTTGTTAAATTTGAAAGCTGGGTTCAGCGAATTACAGGCAGTCCCATGGAACCACGTGCTGCAATCGGCTGGTACGACCAAAAAGAAAAGCGTTATGTATTGCGCTCAGCTTCGGGAAGAGGTGCCGTGCAAACGCGTGAACGTCTTGCTTACATGCTCAATGTACCTATCGAAAACTGTCACGTTATATTTGGTGACATGGGAGGAAATTTTGGCACGCGCAATGCGTTTTTTCCCGAGGCGTTTCTTATACCNTGGGCTGCAAAAATTATTGGGCGCCCTGTAAAATGGANCAGCAGCCGGTCAGATTGTTTTTTAAGCGATTACCAAGGTAGAGACTTAGCAGTTGAAGCCGAACTTGCACTTGATAGCGATGGAAAGTTTTTAGGGCTGCGAGGTAAAAATATTTCGAACTTAGGCGCTTACGTTGCTTATTTCTGGCCTTTGCGAAAAGGGCTGTCTCTCATGCAAAGTATCTATGATATTCCCGCTGTATATTTTAAGGGATTTGCTGTTTTTACAAACACGCCCCCAACTGCGGTGTACAGAAGTGCTGGCCGTCCCGAAGCGATTTACGTCATTGAAAGATTGATTGATCTTGCTGCTGATCAATGCGGGTTTGATAGAGTGGATTTGCGAAGAAAAAATATTATACCTGCTGCTTTAATGCCGTTCACAACACCGGTAGGAGTGACATACGACAGTGGCGACTATCTATCGGCCATGGACTTAGCTATCTCAACTAGCGATTGGGAAGGTTTTGAGAAGAGAAAATCAATTTCGATGAAACGTGGTTTATGTCGTGGCAGGGCAATAGCGAATTATATTGAAGTAACAAGTGGAATACCAAGAGAAAGGGTGGAGCTTAAGGCACAATCAACTGGCAAAATACAGCTGGCAGTCGGCACGATGAGTAGTGGGCAGGGTCATGAAACGAGTTATGCACAGGTTGCAGGCGAATGGCTTGGTCTTCCAATCGAAAGGATAGAATTTATCGCGAACGACACTGATAAAATATCAGTCGGCGGGGGATCTCACTCTGGTCGTTCCATGCGTTTGGTTAGCATCGCAATTGGTGAGGCTATTAATGATTTTGTGAATAAAGGAAAGGTAATAACCGCACACATCTTGGAAACACATCAGGACCAAATTGATTATAAATCAGGCAGATTTATTTTAAAAAACTCAAGGGAATTTGTTACGATTTCGCAAATAGCGGAGGCATGCGAAACTTTAAATAGTCTCCCTGAAGAACTTCAACGCGAACTAGTAGGTGTTGGGGACATAACAAATAGAGCCGGTGGATATCCTTATGGCTCACACGTGTGCGAAGTAGAGGTGGATCCAAAGACTGGTGTCGTGAAAATTGTTGGATGGACTGGCGTTGACGACGTAGGGTTGGCCGTTAACCCATTAATTCTTCATGGTCAAGCGCATGGCGCAATTGTACAGGGAATTGGTCAAGCTCTTTTAGAGAATATTTATTACTCAGAGGAAGGTTCTCTATTATCTGGTTCATTTATGGACTACGCGATGCCAAGGGCATCAGATTTTCCATTTTTTCGTACCGTGATTACAGAAACGCCAGCATCCTCTCACCCCTATGGTATAAGGCCTGGAGGAGAAGGCGGTACTACGCCAGCGCTGGGTGTTGTCATAAATGCTATTGTCGACGCTTTAGAAAAATTTGGCGTTAAGCATATAGAGATGCCGGCTACTCCAGAAAAAGTTTGGCGAGCCATAAATTCGACTAACGTATAAATGTGTTCCAAAAAAGACTGTTTTAGAAGAAAATATCCGCTATGCGTAAGCTTTGCGGTCTAAGTCGTGTTAATCTGGAACAAATGTTATTGTACCAACCTAATTTAGGAGGGATCTGATGGTAGCGAGTTGTGATTGGGTAGATGTCGGGAATGGTTTAAGGGCCTATTACGGCGCCCCAGAAGGGGCCGGCCCGCATCCCTGTATTGTTGTTTATATAGAAGCATTTGGGGTTAACGAGCATTTTAAGAAATTGACGAAGAGGTTAGCAGAGGAAGGTTTTGCAGCGATTACGCCGGATATTTATGGAGGAGACACTTATTCCTACGACGATATGGATGGCGCTATCGGTAAATTGAAAACCATGGACGACGATACGGTCATGTCCCAGACGGAAGCTTGTTTGACTTGGCTGGATGGACGCGCAGAGGCAGATTCAAACAGGGCTGGTGTCACCGGCTTTTGCATGGGCGGTCGGTTTACTTTTCTTGCTAACGCGCAACTGGCAAAGCATTTTAAAGGCGCTGCAGCTTTTTATGGAGGAGGCATCGGTCCTATTGAGGATGGGCTGGGGCGCAAGACTCTGTTGGAAAGGGTATCCGAATTTTCCTCGCCGATATTGCTTTGGTATGGCTCGGAAGATCAGTCGATACTGCCNGACGAATTAGGACGAATAGCGCAAAAGATGGCGGAAGGAAAAAAGCAGTATACGTTAACTTGTTTCCCAAATGTCGGTCATGGTTTTTTCTGTGAGGATCGTGGAAGTTACGACCGGCATGCCGCTGAGGCATCTTTTAAAGCAACAGTAGACTTCTTTCGTACACAGTTAGTTTAAGCCTATATAAAGCCATTCAATCTATGGATTGGATGGCTTGCTGTTAGCAAAGTTGCCACGTAATTCGCGCTTTAATAGCTTCCCGCTGGGGTTCTTAGGAAGTGATTGCTGAAAAATAACTTGTTTGGGCGTTTTGTATCCGGCTAAGTGTTCCCTGCAGTGTTTTATAATTGCTTCTTCCGTAGTTTCTTGACCATCCTTTATTGTGACCACCGCTGTAACAGCTTCGATCCATAGAGGATGAGGTAAAGCAATTACCGCTACTTCCGATATTTCAGGCATTAGATAAATACACTCTTCCACTTCTCTGCTGGCAACATTTTCTCCCCCTGTATTAATCATATCTTTTTTTCTATCAACGACGGTGATATGGCCTTCCTTATCGATCGTTGCTAAATCACCGCTGTGAAACCAACCGCCCTCAAATGCCTCAGCAGTGCGTTGTGGATCTTCAAAATAGCCTGTAAGAAGTTGAGGGGAGCGATGCACAATTTCTCCAACCTCTCCAATTTCAACATCCTNCATTTCTTCGTTTACAACCCTTGTTTCAACATTAATAGCGGCCGTCCCCGCGGATCCTGCTTTTCTAAATTGATCTTCAGGCTTTAATACAGTTGCGACTGGCGCCATCTCAGTCTGCCCATAGAGGTTCCAAAGACGTAATTGCGGCAACCGTTCTTGTAATTCCGTCAAAATTTCGACGGGCATTATTGAAGCTCCATAATAACCTTTCTCTAATTTTTGAAAGTTTGTTTTGTCAAATAAAGGTGATCTAAGTAGTGAAATCCAAACAGAAGGAGGTGCAAAAAATGAAGTGATTCCCCTCTGTTCTAGTAAAGGTAAAATATTATCAGGACTGGCTTCCGACGTTATGATGCTTGTCATACCAAGGTAGATAGCTGGTCCAAGGAATGCATCTAGCTGAGCGCAATGATACAGTGGCAGAGCATGCAGCATAACGTCACTTGAAGTCATCTCACCATCTATTATGCAGCTTGTGTATTGCCACAAAACGGCGCTGTGAGATAGCATGGCGCCTTTTGGTGCTGCTTCGGTTCCGCTGGTGTAAACGATCTGCGCCAACGAGTTATCATCTAGGTTTGTTTCAATAGCTGAAGAATCTCCCGCAAGGAGTTCTTCGAAGCGAAGGTCCGTTTTTGATGAACTGCGTTGATTTTCGCCGGGAAGACCAAACGTTATTCCGACATTGGTTTCCTTTGACTTTGCTTCCATCCCGACATCTATAAACTCTGGTCCAAGTGCTAACATTTTTGACCTTGACCTCTTTAAGATAAAACGAATCTCATTGGCATTAAGCATGAAGTTTATGGGTACTAGTACGGCTCCTATTCTTGCTGCTGCAAATCTTAGTGCGGCAAAACCGTGGGAGTTTTTTGCAACTACTGCAATATTATCGCCATCGCTAATCCCGTTAGTTAATAGATGCCGGGCTAACTGATTGCATGCGCTGTCAAAAGTGTTGTATGTCCATCCAGTTTTTCCACAGATAATGGCTATTTTATCAGGAAATCGCAGGGCACTTCTTCTTAAAATATCGCCAATAGTATGTTGTCTTGCAAAATGGATTTCACTTTCTAGATTGCTTTGCACGCGCTATCCTCCCAATGAATTTTGGCACGACAGTAAAAAACAAATTTTAATATAATTTTTGAAAACTCCCACATCGTGGAAAACAACCGATATCTTTCAACTTCTTTGGTGATTTCGTAATGAAGAAAAATATCCTGTTCATCATGGCTGATCAACTACGATATGACTATTTAGGATGCAACGGCCATCCTTTTATTCAAACGCCAAACATCGATGCTTTAGCAGCTATGGGTGTAAATTTCACAAACGCTTTTTGCCAATCAGCTGTTTGTGGTCCCTCACGGATGTCATTTTATACTGGCCGTTATGTTTTTACCCATGGAGGAACATGGAACAATATACCCATTAGAGTTGATGAATACACGATGGGAGATTTCCTCAGACCTCTAGGATATAGAGTGGGATTAGTAGGTAAAACGCATTTTCAGCGTGATGCAGAAGGCATGAAGAAACTAGGGATCTCACTCGAAAGTGATCTTGGAATACTAGTTAGTGAGAGTGGTTTTGAACCTTGGGAAAGAGATGATGGGCTCCACCCGGATCAAAGTGTTGCACCTGATTTAGCATACAATATGTATTTATGGGAGAAGGGTTATAAAGGGGAAAACCCCTGGCACTCTATTGCAAACTCCGCACTTGGAGAGCACGACGAACTACTGACTGGGTGGGCTATGCGAAACGTTGATAAGCCAGCCCGAGTAGATAAGGCACACTCTGAAACAGCGTATATGACTGACAGAGCAATGGAAGTAATAAAAANTCTAGGCGACGAATCTTGGTGCCTGCATCTCTCTTATATCAAACCGCATTGGCCTTATATGGCACCAGCNCCGTATCACAAAATGTATTCTAAAAAAGACATCATNCCGCCAATCCGNTNTANCGATGAAATAAAAACGCGGCATCCCGTCGTTGATGCATATGCAGCGCATGAAGAAAGTATTAATTTTAGTAAGGATGTGTGTAGAGAGCGTGTTATCCCAAGCTACATGGGTTTGATATCTGAGTTAGACGCAAATATTGGTCGTCTTGTTGAATTCCTGAAAAGTGAAANAAAATTTGATGATACGATCATTGTTNTAACNAGTGATCACGGCGATTACNTNGGTGATCATTGGCTAGGAGAAAAAGAATTATTTTATGAATCGGCAATAAAAATTCCCATGATTATTATTGATCCAAGCCATAGTGCTTCGTCGACTAGGGGAAAAAATGTTGATCATTTTGTAGAGAGCATTGACCTTATACCTACATTCATGGAAATGGCTGGCAGCCCCACTACGCCAGATCATATTTTAGAGGGAAAGTCTCTAGTACCCCTCCTGCATGGCAACTTGGAAGATACTTGGAGAGATGCTGTTTTCTGCGAAATGGATTACTCCATTCGACACGCGCGGAATATTCTTTCCAAACCAGTCGACAAATGCAGGGCTTATATGGTTCGTGATAAGAGATGGAAATATGTCTATTTTAATGGTTTTGATCCTCAACTATTTGATCTTGAAAAGGACCCAAAAGAATTACACGATTTAGGCAATGATCCAAAATATAAAGAGATTAGAGAAGACATNTTCAGAAAATTATTTGAATGGATGAGCCAGAGGCAGATTAGAAAAACATTAAGTAAAGACGAAATAGCCAGCCGGACTGGTTCAAGTAAAAAGAGAGGTTATTTGTTTGGTGTGTGGTAAACGGATAAAGATTATAACAACGANTTTTTGTTCCAGTAGAAAGTTTTGATGATGAATAACTTGGAGTTTGGTTGGTTTTTACCTACTCGCGGAGACACATTGGATTATGCGGTCCCTCAACAAATACCGCCTTCACCAGAAATGTTTAAACGTGTTGTGAAGGCAGCGGAAGAAAATGGATTTGAATATATTCTATTGCCCGTTGCTGCGGCGTGTTGGGATGCTTGGCTAACAAGTGCTGTATTAACCGGGGCAACCGAAAAGATAAAGATGCTCGTCGCCGCGCGGCCTGGTTATATCAATCCGGTGCTATTGGCTAAAATGATAGCAACATTTGATCAGATGACGAAGGGNCGTATTTCAATAAATTTGATTGCTGGCCAAAATGACGTAGAAAACGTGGCAGAAGGTGTTGGTCTTAGCAAGAATGAACGTTATGAAATGATGATGGAGGAAGTTGAGATTTGCAAAGGTTTGTGGTCGGGAAATGGAAAACTTGATTATGATGGAAAGTATTACAATTTGCATCAAGCTCATATAGGCCCAGAAATTTATCAAAAGCCATTTCCAAAATTTTATCTTGGTGGCGGATCCTCAGAAGCTGCTGAGTTCTCAGCAAAGCATGCTCACGTTCACTTGTTTTGGGGTGATACGGTTGAGCGTATTAAAAGTAATATTTCTCAGATAAGAAAATTGGCAAGAAAATATAAACGGGAGAGGGAAATTGGTTTTGGTATGCGCTTGCAGATTATTTGTCGTGAAACGGAAGCTGAAGCGTGGGCGGTTGCTGAAGGATTGATAAAAAACGTTACTGATGATCAGAAAAATATCATNAAAACACATTTCGCCGGTTCAGAAGCGAATCAGCGCGTTCAGCAGTTATCAGCCGAATATGGCGAAATGTTAGGACCAAATTTGTGGACCGGCTTAACAAAAGCGAGACCTGGTGCAGGAATAGTAATTGTGGGGAACCCGGAACAATGTGCAGAAACGCTTCAAAGTTATATTGACATAGGGTGCCACTCGTTCTGTTTATCTGGATACCTCCACGATGAAGAAGCCATTCGCTTTGGTGGCTGGGTGAAACCAATATTNGAGTCCAAAAATCCAGGACGAATGNNGACATAGAATTGGCATCAGCAAACCACGANNNGATCCGCTGTTANGTTAAAGTTTGCTAATTAGTTCGCGCATTGGAGTTAATACAATAGTCATGATCACCTATTTCTATCTTATAATAGCTATATTGTTGGAGGTCGCTGGTACCATGTTACTTCCAGTAACAAATAGTTTTACAAAACCGATACCGACGCTAGTTATGGCGCTGTGTTATCTTGGAGCGCTATTTCTTTTGACGATAGTAGTGAAGGCGCTTCCGATTGCAGTGGTATACGCGACTTGGAGTGGATTGGGCGTTTTCTCGGTTGCTATTCTGGGATATTTTATTTTTGGCCANGATTTACCTTGGCCGGTAATAATAGGTTTATTTTTGATAGTTTCAGGNGTGGTACTTGTAAACAGNTTCTCGGAGCACAAAATGTAAATTAGCCGTGAATTGTTTTGGCTAAATATAAGGCTGTTTATTTATTTGAGTTTCAATTGGATATATTTAATTGGCGAATGAACTTTATGATGTAGTTGTTTGCGGAGCCGGGATGGCAGGGATTGCCGCTGCTTATTCGTTATCAGTGAACTATCATAAAAGAGTTCTTCTGATTGACGCGGGAGCACCTCTTTCGCTTACTAGTGATAAATCAACAGAATGTTATCGAAATTGGTGGGGCGGACCGGACAACGCTATGCTTTCATTGATGAACCGAAGTATCACTTTAATGGAAGAACATGCTGTTGAAAGTGATAATAGCTTTCTAATGAGACCCCACGGGTATTTATTTGCGACAAAAAATAAAGAAGAANTAGATCGCCTATATCAGCAGGCTAAAGAAGCGGAGTCTTTGGGTGTAGGGGGGNTGCGTGACATCACAAAATTGTCAGATTATAAACTCAGCAACTTTGAAAACCCAGTAAGCGAGCAAGATGGATCAGACCTTATTACTANTAAGGAAATCATTAAAGCGCTGTTCCCTTATCTTAATAAGGATACGGTNGCAGTTCTTCATGCTCGCNGATGTGGTTCACTCAGTGCGCAGCAGCTGGGTATGTATCTTCTAGAAAAAGCGAGAGAAAAAAAATGTGATTTTCAAACAGGAAAATTTATCGGGATAGAGACGAGCCGGGGGCAAGTATCTAGTGTAAAGATAGAGCAGGATGGTATGATAAAATCCATAACTACTGATACTCTGGTTCTCGCGCCTGGTCCACACCTGAAAGAGANACTTGATATAGTGGGCCTAGACTTGCCTGTCCAAGTAGAGAAGCATGTAAAGATTAGTTTGCCTGACACGTTAGGTGTCGTGCCTCGTGATGCCCCACTCATTATTTGGAATGACCCAATCGANCTACCCTGGACAGAGGAGGAAAAATNANATCTNGCAGGAGCANCGGAAACAGAATGGCTGTTGAGAACGTTTCCACCTGGAGTGCATGGCCGACCTATAGGTGCTGGAAATCAAGTTCTGATGTATTGGACTTACGATTGTAAAACCACTACGTATCCAGATTTCCCAATCGTATGGGATCCCTATTTACCTGACGTTACTTTGCGTGGAATGGCAGTGATGGTTCCAGGCTTGGAAAAGTACTTTGATCCGATGCCACGACCTTATGTTGATGGCGGCTACTATACAAAAACTGAAGAAAATCGTCCCTTGATAGGTCCTCTAAAAATACCTGGCGCGTTCATATGNGGCGCCTTCTCGGGATTTGGGATAATGAGCGCATGTGGGGCAGGGGAGTTATTGGCTCAGCATGTGACGAATACCGACCTTCCTGATTACTCAGGCGCGTTTTTACCATCCCGCTATGACGATCCATTATACCGAAAAGAGATAAAGAAATGGGTCGTGGATGGACAGCTTTAACCGAGTATCTTTTAGCATAAAATAGTTTTCAATCGATTGGGTTTTAAATGGAATTTTGGCATTTCGGTGTTCCATCGGCTTTTCGGGTAGANCGNATGGCACAAACATGCGAGGAGTGGAATTTTGATGGNTTGACTNTAACGGATTCGCAAAACCTATCGAACGAGACTTATATCGCTCTGACCCTAGCAGCTAAAGCAACAAAAGTTTTGAAACTGGGGCCAGGCGTAACAAACCCTATTACTCGCCACGCTGCGGTAACTGCTAGTGCCGCAGCAACATTNCAGGAAATTTCTAATGGACGAATGATAGTTGGGATAGGCCGGGGCGACTCATCTTTGTTTAATATAGGATTTGAGCCGGCAAAACCGGACGTATTTCGGCAGTATATAGAGGACGTTCAAAGTTACTTAAGTGGCGGAATCTTAGATAAAAATGGGTACGATAGTCAGTTAAGATGGTTAGCGGGTTCAAAGTTGCCAAAGGTTCCATTAGATGTGGCAGCAACAGGCCCAAAAGTTATTGCTATGGG
>NZVJ01000055.1 GCA_002701455.1 Rhodospirillaceae bacterium | reverse complement strand
TGATAATGTATAGCTATTTTTTGCTTTTGACAAAAGCCAAGTCTTTAATAAACTGCAGGAGAAAAAGGGGCGGAAGCACCCTTCTTGTTCGCACTGGCTGTCCAAGATAAGGAAACGTGCTTTTTGTCTTTGATGTTGAGATGAGGCGAAATGTCGTTTCGGGCCGTTTATTCTTTGGCTAAAAAGATAAGATCTTTGGCTGTTTTTATTTGGCTGTGTCATTGTTTTTTAGGAATAGAAATATCCGGCTTCCTAAGGTACTGAAGATTAACCTGGTGAGAGTAATCACGATNTTCACTATATTNGAAAAGCTTCCAAAAATTCTCTGTATTGGTTATATCNAATGCATCTACACCNCTAAAATCTTCTGTAAAACTTTTGCCGTTAGGTTTGATTAATTTTTCTATTTCTTTAACTAGCGAAGATCCTGCGTCACCAGCAATTCGTACTGTTTCCCCAGGTTGGTATAATCTCGCAAGTNGAGTGATAATATCAGGAGCAGATAAGGATTGACTTTCAATTATTTTTACTCCGCCCTTATTTAGGCATTCTAAATACAATTCTTTTCTTTTGCTTTCTATCGCAATAAGAAGNAGATCNGTTTTTGATAAAGTAGTGTTGGCTGTAACCCTGCCGGCAATAGCATCAAAACATGATACGCTATACAAAGGAATATTATTTGATAATGCAATAGCCTTCGCCGCTGCAAGGCTGATTCGAAGGCCGGTAAAGGATCCTGGTCCATTGGTAACAGCAACGAAACACAACTCGTCAAAACGAGTTTTTGCCTCGGTCATTGTGGATTGTATCATCGGAACAATCACTGAGGCATGGCCCCTCTCCATAGGAGCATAGTTGTGCCCGATTACTACTCTGTCTGTCGTTATGCATACAGAACATGCCGAGTTTGAGGAATCAATTAAAAGGGCTTTCGTCATTTCTCAAGCAACTTCCAAACAGTTCATGGGTCTAACATTTCAAAAAATACAGAGTTTTCTTCTTAAATAACGACATTTCTCTCAATTTTCGCTATAGCTAACNTGTAGGGAAAATTTTATAGAAAGTNTTTGAATGAACTCGCTCTTAAAATTATCAGCTCTGATTTTCCTAGTTGTTTTACTAATAGTGAACGGGTCTTCTGTAACTATTGCAAGCTCAAAAAGCGACTCAGCAGTGGTAGTCGTATATCATAGATTCAATGAGCCAGCTTTTGAATCTTCCANNATTCGACNAGAACAATTTAAGGCTCACATATTGGAGTTAAAAAAAGGGCAATATAACGTCCGCCCTCTNTCTGAAATAATAGACAGTATCAACTCAGGAAAAAGGCTTCNGGATAGGACAATTGGTTTGAGCGTCGATGACGCTTTCCGTTCTTTTTACGATGTTGCTTGGCCTTTGCTCAAAGCTGAAAAAATGCCTGTCACCCTCTTTGTGTCAACGGATGTTGTTGACCGACAAGCCNCTGGCTATATGACGTGGGATCAGATTAGAGAAGTGCAAAACGACGGAGTAACTGTCGGGAGNCAGACCAAGTCGCACAAGCATTTACCTCTTTTGCCTATAGGTGACGTTAAAATGGAAATCGATAGAGCTAATAATAGACTAGCGACAGAATTGGGGATCAAGCCATCACTATTAGCTTATCCTTATGGCGAATATAGTTCGTCTGTCCGCCAAGTGATTATTGACCGAGGTTTTGATGCGGCTTTTACCCAAAGCTCAGGCGTAATAAGCTCACACCTTGATCGCTTTGCTCTGCCAAGGTTTGCTCTTAATGAACGTTATGGAGGTATTGATAGGTTCAGATTAATAGTTAATGCATTACCGATGATGGTCACCGATGTTTTGCCAAAGGATCCATTTCTGAGTAAAAATCCACCAGCATTTGGTTTTACTGTTGATCCATTTATTGGGAGTCTGAAGCGTTTAGCATGCTTTGCTTCAAATCAAGGAAAGCTATCTTTAGAGCGTTTGGGAAGGCGGGTAGAAGTGAGGTTGTCTTCGCCGTTTCCGGTCGGAAGATCAAGGATAAATTGCACTATGCCTGGTTCAAAAGATAGATGGAGNTGGTTTGGAGTACAATTCACTGTTCCGTAACGGATGATTTTAGTGCTAAGTGAATATCTAAATTTACTGGACGTAATTCGTTAGAAAGTGACTCAAAACGCTCCAGTCGATTGGAATTGATTACCCNGAGAAGTTTTTCTACGTAGTCTTGACCCTCTTGCGAATAAGACGAAATGTGTTTAGCTAATAGAGTGCTGGCATTTTTAGAATATCGTGCANCTTTAATAAAATTTAAGCGNGCAATGCGAAAACCGCTATAAAAGTCACTAGAATTTAAATTTTGCGCATAATTTGCAACAGAGTCTCTCAAATTTATAAAACTCCTTATCGAATGCNCCTGACCGTGATCTCTTCGTGACGGGGTAAGCCCACCCTCTTTCCAGGTCCACTGGCCAAAAAGAGCATTTCCAATTAAGGCAAAGCGAGAGGTCCCCCAACCTGTTTCGATAGCAGCTTGTGCAATTGCGAGTGGGATAGGTAGAATATTAACCCGGAGNAGTAGTTCATTAAATAGTTTTGCGTCGATTTCAGATTTGGGTTCTTGCATCGACAGAATTTTATAGTATCGAAACTGCTCCTTGACCCAGTTCTTCTGGTGGTTTTTGAGGTTAGGTAAACCCCTTTTCTTTAANGTTATAATTTTCCTTCGCTTTTTTAAAATAGCCTTGTTTTTATCAATTATCAGTGGAAGTAAAATCTTAATGAATAGCTGTTTTCTGACGGAAGTGTCATTTAAAGACTGAAGGCTTTTAGGAAGTCTCCAAAGTATAAGTTTTGGTATTGTGAACTGCTTTGAATGGATCCGTTGCAGATTAAAATTAAAAGCATCAAACAGTTCGGCCAGTAATTCTTCCGCTTTTATTGGATTATAGTTAAAATTTCTTATTTCACCATTATCATCTAAGCTTACGGTATATTTACTTNTGCTCAGATGCTCTGCATCTCTACTCTTTAAATGGATGTATTTTGTAGGAACAAAAATGCCAACCAGGATACCCGCGACCAATAAAAATACTGTTAAAGCGGTCAGATGGGAGTTTATTTTTTCGATTTGTNTTCCAATGCAAGCTCTACCGTGTAGTATTGGCAAATAAAAGGTTTTTNTGAATGATTATTCGGTGGTAAATTTTACATNCCAGATTCTCTTACTTCTTTTACNTCTGGGATATAGTGTCGAAGTAAGTTTTCAACACCCATCTTCAAAGTAGCCGAAGAACTTGGACATCCTGCACAGGCTCCGCGCATTTGCAATGTTACAATACCATCAGTGAAATCTTCAAAAACAATGTCTCCACCATCTTGTGCAACGGCAGGCCNTACTCGGGTATATAAAAGTTCTTTTATTTGACTAACTATTTCGTCGTCGTCATGAGCAATTCCGTCGTCAGCTGCNTCGGTTTCCCCGTCTAGAACTATTGGACGGTTAGCGGTAAAGTGCTCCATAATTGCTCCCAGAAGGCCTGGTTTCATTATCGGCCACTCTCTAGAGTCGTCTTTGGTGATTGCGATGAAATCTTCGCTAAAAAAAACTCCAATGACGCCTTCAATTTCGAAGAGGACCTGCGCTAGGGGTGACCCGACAGCGTCATCTGGCGAACGAAATTCCATATTTTTGCCCGGTAATACGGATCTTCCGGGTAAAAATTTAAGGGTTGCTGGATTTGGAGTTTCTTCTGTTTGTATAAACATAGCTACCTCTCTTTACTTTGAATTCATAGAGCTTGCCGTTGGAAGGTATCATAACAACAAGCTTTGATAAAACGTCTTATTTAAATTCTGGGTCCGAGAAAGCCCACAATTTCTTTAGCCTCTTTGACAATTGGTTCCGCGATTTCTCGAGCCTTTATCGCCCCAACGTTTAGTAGAGTATCGACCTCCTCAGGACACGCCATTAGCCGCTGCATTTCTTCGCCTATCGGACCCATCGTTTCAACTGCTAGGTCAGCGAGACATTTTTTAAATTCCCCAAAACCTCGACCAGCGAACTCCGATATTACACTTTGCTCGTCCTTATTAGATAGTGCAGCAAAAATGGTAATCAAGTTTAGAGCTTCGGGTCGTTCATCCAATTCACGGAGTGAATCCGGTAATGGATAAGGGTCCGTTTTTGCTTTTCTTATTTTTTGGGCGATGGCATCAGGTCCATCTGTCATATTAATCCGAGAGTAGTCTGATGGATCTGATTTGCTCATTTTTTTCGTTCCGTCGCGCAAGCTCATAATTCTTGCGGCGGCTTTTTGGATACGAGCTTCTGGAAGAGGAAAGAAGTCTTTCCCATACATGGAGTTAAAGGCCTGAGCTATATCTCGGCAAAGTTCAATATGTTGTTTCTGGTCTTCGCCAACGGGTACATCTGTAGCTTTATACGCTAAAATATCCGCGGCCTGTAATACTGGGTAAGTATAAAGACCAACAAATGCTCCATCGCGATCCTTTCCCGCCTTTTCTTTAAATTGTGTCATTCTATTGAGCCATCCAAGACGTGCGACACAATTAAATAGCCATGCCAGCTCTGCATGTTCAGGAACCTGGCTCTGGTTAAAAATAATGCAAGTCTCTGGATTTACGCCTCCTGCAATTACCCCTGCCGCCGCCTCACGAGTAGCATCTCGCATTTCCAAAGGGTCTTGTGGGAGCGTTATAGCGTGTAAGTCTACTACGCAAAATATGCATTCATAATCATTCTGCATTTGCGCCCAGTTTCGGATTGCACCTAGATAATTCCCGAGTTGCAAATTGCCCGATGGTTGGATGCCTGAGAAAATTCGTTTCATCAAGTTTTTCCCTTCAGCACTCTCAATCGATTAGCCTGCTAATCCATTGTAGGTCAAGGTTTATAGTCGTTCAAAATTTTTATTGGTCGTTTTCTATCCAAGATTTAACTTCTTTATTCAACTCTGAAATTCTTATCACTCGAAATAAAAATACGAGGATAATATATAAGATAAGTCCAATTACTACTAATGTGACCAATGTTGCTACACTTAAAATTCCAGAGGAAAAAATAGATTCATCTATGAATTCTAGTATTCCAAGCAAGCCTAGACCCATCACGGTAGATGCAAGGAAAGTTTTAAATATCTTGATGAATGTTTTCTTGCCGGGTTTATGGAACCTTTTTCGTTTCAATATTAGACCGATAAGCAAAGCATTCAGCCAGGCGGATATTGAAGTAGCTAAAGCTAGCCCCGCATGCTCTAAATACTGCATTAATATGATGTTCAAAACAAGATTAACGAACACCATGGAACTTGCAATTTTCACTGGAGTTAGGGTGTCATACCGTGCAAAAAAACTTGGTTGCAGAACCTTTATTATTACGAAAGCTGGAAGTCCTAGCGCATAATAGAACAATGCTTTTGCTGTTGCATCGACGGATGTCACTGAGAATGCACCCCGCTCGAATAAAGCTATTATAATTAGTTCCGATAAGACTAAGAGCCCTATCGTGGCAGGCAATGCGAGAATCATTCCAAATTCTAGAGCATAATCTTGGCTTTTTTGCGCTTTATGAGTTTCACCATCTTGGATTTCTCTAGATAATTTTGGAAGAAGTGCCGTACCAATTGCTATTCCAATTATTGCTAAAGGTAGCTGGTTTACCCTATCAGCAAAATAGAGAAACGAAATAGAACCAGAGGATAATGTTGATGCCAGAATGATATCGATAAGCAGATTTATCTGGACAACACCAGCACCTATTGCCGCCGGTAACATGAGTTTAAACAATTTTATAATTTGCCGGTTTAGACTGGGAAGTCTTAACCTAGGGATACAGCCGTTTTTTCGGCATGCTTCCAAAAGCCAAATAAATTGGGCCAAACCCGAAATAGCTACAGCAATAGCTAAGACATGCCCTTTTGTTTCCATACTATTTTCAAAGAGGACTAAAGAAATAATAAGAATTATATTTAATAAGATTGGAGCTGAAGCCATAGCTCCAAATTTACCAAAGCTGTTTAGAATCCCGCCTAATAAGGCTACTAGTGATATTGGAGGGAGATAAATAAAAGTGATCCTGGCTAAGTCGACCGTTAAATCAAATAGCCACTCCTGTTCAGCGAAGCCTGGAGCTAGACCGAGCATTACAGTTGGCATGAATATTATTACGGAAAAGCTAAACAAAAATAAACTGATGCCCAAGATGGACATCACTTGTTCCGCAAATTCCAAGGCGGCATCTCTACCTTTAGTTTGAAGTAGGCGAGAAAAAATAGGCACAAATGCAACAGTTAAGGCACCTTCTGCAGTTAGGCGCCGAAAGAAATTTGGAAACTTAAAAGCGATAAAGAACGCGTCTGCTACAGGGCCGGTTCCAAGTATCGACGCGATCAATATGTCGCGAGCAAAGCCGGTAATACGGCTTATCATTGTGTAACCACTAACGGTTGCAACGGCGCGCAAGAGAGACATTATCTTGATCTAGTTTATTTCAACAATTTCTGAAAGTGATAGTTTTATAAATTTCATGATAACTATTCTTCTACGTGTGCTATTGGCTCTACTTCCTCTAGTTCTTCCAGCATAAAACCTTTGATAGATTCGAGCCTCTTATTATCCTGTAACTTCAAACCAAAGAGGTCCTTAACATAAAAAACATCAACTATGCTCGCTCCATAAGTTGAAATTTTAGCGGAGGAGATTTGGAGGTTCTGTTGCGCAAGTCTTTTGGTCAAACGGTATAGAAGCCCCGGCTGGTCACGGCCGTTAACTTCTATAACAGTATGTGTGCTGCTGGCCTTATTGTCTATCAGAACACGTCTAGGCACATTCATAGCCTGAGCACGTTTAGGTAGTTTGTTCGGTTTAGCTGCGAGTAATTGGGTTAAATGTAATTCGCCTGAAAGCGTCTCACTAATGGCGTTGGATAGACGAGTAGTCTCCTCAAAACCATTGCCATTGGCGTCTTGTACCCAAAAACTATCGAGTGCCATCCCGTTGCGCATGGTCGTTATTTTTGCATCTACAACATTGGCGCCAGCGGAAGCCAAGGCTCCTGCAATCCTAGAAAAAAGTCCAGGATGGTCTGCGGTATACACAATCACTTCGGTTATACCACGTTCTGAGTCTATTAATGTATTTATGGTGAGTTCTGCTTTATCATGATTAGCANCTTTCATAAGTTTCGCATGACGAACTAAAGTGTCTATATCGTATGCAAGCCANTATGAGGGATATCCTTGATTGAAGTNTTCATGAATTTCTTCGGTGTTCCAATCCTCCAGTTCNTTNTCCAAGTCGTCATGAACTTTTTGAATTCGGGCGGTCTGTGCTTTCACAGAACTCTGTCCTAATAGAGCTTCTTCAGTTAACCAGTATAACTCATTGAGTAACGTTCCTTTCCAGCTATTCCAAACATTTGGCCCGACCGCACGAATATCTGCTACTGTAAGTACCAGCAGAAGTCTTAATCTCTCAGGCGATCTTACAATAGCAGTAAAGTCTTCTATGGTTTTTGGATCATTGATATCGCGTTTAAAAGCGGCATAACTCATTAATAGATGCCAGCGTACAAGCCATGCAACGGTCTCTGTTTCCTCGTCTGTCATTCCAAGACGTGGGCACANGCGCCGGGCTACTTTCTCTCCCAAAATTGAATGATCGCCACCTCTTCCCTTTGCAATATCATGAAGTAGTACGGCAACATATAACTCACGTCTTGATATAACTTTTCCAACTACGTTTGATGCGGTGGGTGCAATCTCCTTTAATTCTCCTTTTTCTATCTTAAACAGAATACCAAGCATAATTATTGTATGCTCATCTACAGTGTAAACGTGATACATATCATATTGCATTTGAGCGACAACTCGTCCGAAGTCTGGTATAAACCGGCCGAAAACCTGTGCTTCGTTCATACGTCGCAATATGCGTTCGGGNCCTTTCTTAGAAGTTAATATCTCGAGAAATAATTTATTTGCNTCGGGGTCATTTCTNAGTTTTTTATCTATTAATTTTAAATTTTGTGTGACCAGTTTTAGTATTTGAGGATGAAATTCTAGGTCATTCTNCTGAGCTATATGNAATAATCGCAAAAAANNCACGGGGTCTTTGTTGAAAATTCCCTGATCCTTGGAGTTCAATCTTCCCCCTTCTAATTCAAAATCTCCAAGGCCGCTTTGGCGTCTCCATGGCGCAGACAGTTTGAGGCGAGGTTTTCGTTGATGCTCTTCCTCTATGGCAGCGCAAAATATCCGAGTAAGATCTCCAATATCTTTTGCCGTCAGGTAATAATGTTTCATAAACCTCTCAACCGCGGTATTGCCAGACCGGTCCATATATCCCAGACGTTTGGCAATTTCTCTTTGATGATCGACAGTAAGTCGATCCTCTTCGCGTTTAGCTAAATAGTGTAAATGACAGCGAATCGTCCATAATTGTTTTTGTGCTTTCGCAAAGCGCCGAGCTTCATCAATGGATAAAACGCCTTCCGTTACGAGGGCAGAGACTTCGTCTGTCTGATAAGCATATTTGCCAATCCAAAATAATTTATGGAGGTCGCGCAAGCCCCCCTTGCCATCTTTGATATTAGGTTCAATTACATAGCGAGAATCACCAAGCTGTTGATGTCGGTCATCAGATTCCTTGAGTTTTGCCTCTACAAATTCTAAGGCAGTTCCTTTGACTATTTCGTTTTGAAAGCGTTCAATCATCTGTTCCATCAAGGCAATTTCACCACAAATATATCGGGATTCTAGTATTGCAGTTCGAACGGTCATATCTGCCTTAGATTGCCGCATACATTCGTCTATCGACCTGGTGGAGTGCCCCACTTTCAATTTCATGTCCCAGAGTAGATACAAGATTGTTTCGATCACCTGCTCGACCCGCGGAGTTTGTTTGTAGGGTAGTAAAAATAAAAGATCTATATCTGAAAAGGGTGCTAATTCGCCGCGTCCATATCCTCCTACGGCGATAATGCAAATTTGTTCGCCTTGGGTAGGATTAGGTGTCCGGTAGAGCTTTGTATCAACTGTTTCAAGCGCAGTTTTAATGAGAGAGTCCATCAAATAGGCTTGAGCAAGCACGGCCTCGGCTCCATTATTATTTGAAAAAAACCGATCCCTGATGAAACTCGAACCTTCATGCAGCGCGGTGCGGAATATAGCCAATAGTTTTCCCCGAAATTCAGCATGGGTTGTTGTGGATTTCCAGGCTAGGTCTATGTCTTCAGTTAGAAGCCTAATATCAATAATATTAGAGTGGCCACGCAACTTATATGCGTCTGGACTCAACCCATCTATCCTTTGTGTTTCTTTATAATTTGTATCTAGTATACCAGATTTCACTAGGAATTCTTTCGCGTTGGTGGCTTTGAAAATAATATTAAAGTTTCAATAATTACTAGATGGAAATTAATTCAATTGCTAAATAATTTGAGTTAAGTTTTTTGGACCATTTCGTTTCTGTTAGATTGTTAGCTCAGTCTTAAGTTTTGGCAGCATCACCTCTAAAGCAGCACTAGCAATTACTAGAGTGTCACCAGCTTCATCGTCAACAACATCCAGCCCTCCTTCTTCAACGTATATTTGAACTATCCCAATTGGTATTAGGCTCTTTATTTCATTTATATCCACGGCTTCGGGTTTCTGGACGCCAACTTTCACGTTAACAATCACCTGCTCTTTCACGATATCTAGCGATTTCAGAAAATGAAGGGAGCTGTGGTGCATCGCATCCTTAACTGCTCGCACAGCTGCTTTGGTGTAGTCTTTGCCATGCAGATCGTTCCCCATACCCATTTCAAGAATAGCTCTTGCGGTCGTCATAGCTATTTCTCCCTTAAACGGTCAAGTACACAACCGCTGCAGCATTAGCCATAACGGTCCAGTCCTTGCGGGCAGAATTATATATTTCTAATCCGCCTTTTAAACATGTTACCTTACCCGTTCCATGAGGCAGAATAGATAAGACCTCTGAAGTATCGACTTTTGTTGGCTCTGGTATCCCTATTATTACATCAACCCACATTGAATCTGAATCAACACCAAGTATTTCTGCAATGCCTAGCGAGTTATGCCACAGTGCATC
>NZVJ01000054.1 GCA_002701455.1 Rhodospirillaceae bacterium | reverse complement strand
GAGCTTCACCACCTAGATCTCTGTATAAATCGTAAATAACCAGTGCCGCTTCGGCCCAATTCTTGTCAGCGTGATTGTAATCAGACCCATCGACTGAGCCCGCAATATCTTTTATTGGATCATAAAATAACGTTGCACCGGTACCCGGCTCACTTCTTATAGTTTCAAGAGTTTTTTCTAATATTTGCAGTGATGCACTAAAGGCTGAATGATTGTTTGCGGTATAGGCAAATGAGCTAACTGCTATATAAATAACAATAGTTATTAAAGATAAAAGATAGCTGTAGGGGAAAAAATTCTTCCTTAATTTCGCGGCGGGCCTAGTCATTAACGTCAATTCATTTCGCGCAAATCGAATAGATTTTTATATTTTTTGAGAATTTTATGAGTATTTAGTTCGAGTTCGCTTTTCCGTTTGATTATTTTGGGTGTGATTATAATAAGCAATTCTGTTCGTTGACTGGAATCTCCCGTAACGCCAAACAAAAAGCCTAGCCCTGGTAAGTTATGAAGTAATGGAAGCCCCGAGCTGCTGTCATTGGTTACCTCGCGAATTAAACCTGCTAGGACAACAGACGTTCCGCTGGGTAGACTAGCGCTACTTGTTACTTGTCTTTGTTGAATTGTTGGTGAGTCGATGTTCGAACTACTAGTCGTAATTACATCACTTACCGCCTGGGATATTTTAAGATTGACTATGCCGCTCGCCTTCACCGTTGGTGTGACATCTAGCGTGACACCTGTATTTCTATATTCGATTTCGTTGATAATTCTATCGTTATCCGCCGCCGTTGTTGCCGAGGACCTTTTCACTATTGGAACTTGATCTCCCACATGCAGCCTGGCTGTACCCCCATCCATTACTAGTAACTGGGGCGATGAAACCACTCGGACGTCGGTTAAGTCAGATAAAGCATCGATAATTACTTTAGTACTATTTGGTCCGCCTACCGATGCACTAAATCCAGGCAGAGTTGATGAGACATTAGTCCCCTCTCTGGTAAATATAGACTGAAACTCACCGGCTTCGATCAAATATTTAAGTCCATATCTAAGATCATTTTTAAGTGTTACTTCAAGAACGGTCCCCTCGATTAGAACTTGTGAAGGCATCATGTCCAGTTTAATTAAAACCTCGGAGATTAGCTCGTACTCCTTGCCAGTAGCCCAAATCAGGATCGAGTTGCTTTTTTTGTCGGAATTAAATCTTGGAAGGTCATTAGTTAAAATATCTTCATTGGTTGAAATGCTTTCAGAATTCTGATGGGCATTTTGATTGATCGAATTTTGTTTGTTAGGGTTTCTAGCAAACACGCCTTTCAGTGTTTTTACCAAATCACCAGCGGTCCCATGCTTAACAAAATATACGAAGAGCTGTCTTTGATCTGCATTAATTGTTTTATCTAATCGTTCAACCCACGTTTTTGCTCTTTGGATATAATTTTCGCTGGGTGCTATTGCGAGTATGGCGTTCAGTCTTTTTATACCGGTAAAGCTAACAATAGATCCGCCGTTTGGATGGAATATTTGTTGCAGTTCCGATATCACTTCCTTAGGTGCGGAATTTTTCAATTTAAAAAGACCTATATGCTGTCGAGCCATCTGGTCGATATCTAAGAAAGNAACCGCTTTTCTAGCTGTTTTTCTATCTTCTGCTGTCCCGGCGATTAATATTACGTCGTTCGCATTGCTGGGTGGTATTGACATAGTATTCGAAATTAGAGGCGTTATTAATTTTGTCATCTGCTTAACCGAAATATGCCGAAGAGGTATCGCTTCGATTCCATGCCCACGAAGATCTTGTGCACTGGTAAATTGTTTTACGCTGTTCCCAATCATTGGAATGGGAATTATTTCTAATAAATCGCCAGACATGCGCAGAGATAGGTTGTTCAACTTTAATACAGATTGCAACATGGCATACATCTGTTCTTTAGTTAGTGGACGNGCTGTTTTTAGTGTAACTCTACCTTTGATATTTGGCGGCAATACGTACGTTTGTTTTAGAAGATCTCCCAAAATAATTTTTATTGCCTGGTCTATCCTCACTTCATCCAATTCCAGGGAAAGCTGACCCGGTTTTAAGTTTTTTGATGGGGACTTGGCGGTCTTATCTTCCTCTATAGGTACAGCCGGTGAATAAACGAAAGCTGCTTCTTTGGATTTAGATTGGTCGGCACTGCTTTTCTTTGCCTGGTTTTTTTTATTTTGATCAGTGTTTGACGATATTGTTGGTATCGTAATCGCACTTTTGTATTTTTGTATTTTGCCAGCTGTTTGGCATGACAAAATAGCCGAGCAGCATATAAGACAGAATATGACNTTTTTAATTTTCATTCTTTACCCTGTGATGCCGGGAGCCAGCGCGTATCCCTCTTTTTATTTTGTAGATTTTTAGTGTTGTTTTGATTTTCTTCTAGGAGGTTTATAGTTTCAAACCCATTAGACAGTATAATCTTCCCGAGTTCAATTTTTACTAACTGCCAGCCACTAATCTTTTGCCCAATTTCTGCGTGTATTAGCTTTCCGTCGCTTTCAAGAATAATTGTTGTCCGCAATCCNTCTATCATCGTACCGCGATATTTGTATTTGCGGACCAGATTATGTTTTGCGGAGGCGGCCTNCATTGTAAGGTGGTTCGTAGCTTGNTGCCTACTTTGATTAAAGATGGGGCTTTTCAAAAAATATGAGGGATCCAGGGAAAGAGGCTTAACGTCGTTAATTAATAGTTTTCTGGCGGAATTGCTCGTTTCTTTTGTTTCGAGATTTAAACCCTTATGTTGCCACCAGGGAAGAGCAATTACGGTCAATAATCCGACAATTACAAGAAATGACAACTTATGTAAACTAATCATTGGGTAGTGCCGTTCAGCATAGTAAGTTCAAAATTAAAGTTCAGTTTCTTGATGCCCTTATAATCTCCAACTGGAACAATATTAGCATTAGTGATCTTTATGAGCGGTTTATTATTTTCTATATCTACCAGAAAATCATGAAGCTGGGTTAGTGAGGAAAANCCGTCAACGGATATTAATAATTGACTTAGANNTCCTNTTTCTTTTGGTTTTAAAATCTGCATCTGCGTAAGAGCTAAATTATGTGTTTTTGATATTTGTCTCACGGTGGATTGAAACTGGTTTATGGCTATAGTTGGGCTTGAGATAAT
This sequence comes from Rhodospirillaceae bacterium, assembly GCA_002701455.1. Lineage (GTDB taxonomy): Bacteria > Pseudomonadota > Alphaproteobacteria > Thalassobaculales > Thalassobaculaceae. The sequence goes on along the minus strand of NZVJ01000054.1, from coordinate 19,699 downwards.
AACTAGTCCGGAGCGTTTGATCTCTTTTTTTANAGCGATTAAGCCTGATGAAATCTCTTCGCTCGTCGAAAGGATATGAAGTTTTTTAGAAATTAATTGATTGAGATTACTTATGGACTGCAATTGCCGATTACGAAAGTCATTTAACGGCCAGTAGATAGTATATGCAGTAGAAAAAAGTAGTCCGACTAGAATCAACCACGCCGAAGCNGAACTCATAGGCTTTACCGGTAAGTTAGACATCAAAAAACTACCTTTAAAGCTATATTAAATCTTTCGATCTCTTTATCCGGTTCTCGAGTTATTGGTGATCGAAGCGTTGGCGATTGGAACATTGCTATCCCNTTGAGGATGGCCATAACTTCAGAAGCATTAGAAGCAAAACCTTGTAGGACAAGTTCGTTGTCTCTTAAATGAAACCTTTGAACCCAAGCGGTATCTGGCAGAACTCTAGAAACCTCTTCTAGCAGGCCAAGTAAACTTGTCTGCCTGTTAGCAAAATCATTGATTGTTTTGACTTGCTTTTCGTAGACATCCAAATTTCGTTTTTTAAGTTGAATCTGTTCTATTAACGGCGTTATACGTTCATGTTCTGCCAGCAGTTTTTTGTATGACCAATGTCTCTCAATAAAGGGTGACAATATCGCAGCTACAAAGAGTGTAAAGATTAATAAAGCAGTGCCGATGCGAAGCGGGGTATTTCTATTCGATGCAGTCCCGTTAATCATAAAGGCGCCAAAATATTCTGCTATATTTTCAGTGTTTTGAACAACTAAACTTTGCGGGCTCAGTCCGGCTTTAGTGGCAGTTTCATGGAGTGCCGCTAGTTTTTTCTTTGGTACAACATAAACTAGTAAATTGAGTTGGGTCCCTTCCGAATTAAGCACGATATGATCAGTCTTGACTTCGTCATATCGAAAGGCCGTCTTGCGTTCAACTTCGCTCTCCAGTAATTGTTCTATAGAATGCTCTGCAACTTTTGGAATCGAAAGATGGAGCGTGATACAATCTTCTTTAGGTATGAGAAGTAACTTATCACCTTTTAATTTTTTTAGTTTAGAATCAAAATCTCTTTGATCAATCTGACCAGACCAAATAAGGCGCTTGCCTCGGCATTGATATAATTCAACATCTAACTTGTTTAGTTTGATAATAACAAACTCGGTTCCAAAACCTAGTGACACGGCAAAATTAGATTGAACGCCAGCCTTTATTCCCTGAAGCCAAGAGCTGTAATATGATTTTAGATTTAACATTATTTGTTACTGCCTCAACAATCTCAGGTAAGATATAGCCTAGATAAATAACAAAATACTAGCTCACTCATTTACTTTCCATTCTAGTATCTCAAAAGGATTTTCTGGATCTTCTAAAATTTCGATATACGCAGACACAGAAACATTGGTTCCAGGTCCTCTGGAATTTGATGCNTAGAGCCTAAATATTCTTTGTGGAGGAAAATAATCATAAGTATCCGGAGAATCTTTGATGACCGTTGCCAAAACAGGTGAAGCAAATATCTTATCAATAGCATTGGAGCGGCAATGCAGTGTAATTTCACNAACTAGACGCTGTTTTATTTCAGGCTCTAACCCCGGCATTGAGAGAACTTGGTTGGTGCTTTGAAATCCATTAGGCATTGCTCGTGCTTTCTTTATACCTTGAATGAAATCAGTGTGAGTTCGCGAACCTAATTNGTTTAAGATTCTATTTAAAATAGTTATGTCACCTTCATTAATATCCCAGCGGCCACAAGCGTTAGAGACAGTAACCTCAATTGTTTGATCGCCAACATTAATTGGCAACTTGTTGCTGCTTCCATACAGTTCCGGGANCGAATTCCTATTCACTAAACTGGATACAGCTGCGTGAATAGCGCCCTCTGTTTCTGCCCAACTTTGTGTACGCTTTATGATAGTCTCTGCAGTTTTTGCACCTTTAGAGCTTAAGTTCAAAAAGCTTACCGATAAGGCGGACAGTATGATCAGGGCGATTAGCGCGAAAATCATGGCCACGCCTTGATCGCTGCCCAATTTCACTTTTTTCCTCCCCATATTTTAATAATGACAGGGGCATCACTTTCATTAGAAAATNTAATTAACTCAGGTAGTTTTTTCTTATCAAGCCACGTCTTGTGCCANCGTTTTNTTTCTCTAGGTTTCATTTTNCCAAAATATGAAAATTCGAACTCGTAATCTTTAAAAGAAGCAATTTCATCTTTAAAAATACCGCGGGAAAATATTATTGACTGGCTTTTGCCTTTTTCGATAGTCCTTTTTTCTGGACCGTTGTTTCCTGGGAATAGATATTTGACAGTTGTTGGTTTTCCTACGAAGTAAGTGCCTTCATGGTTATCNTAATCGACTTTTATTGAAAGGGCTGATGAGAGATTTTTGTTGAGGAGAGCTTCAAATTTATTTTTTTGANCAANAACTATCAATTTATCAGAAAATNTTTTCGAACTACTCAACATAGAGGNCATGCTTGGGANAAGGANTANCATTGCTAAAGACAATATTGTCAAAGACAGCAAAAGTTCCAAAAGGGTNAAGCCTTGATCAAAGCAGTNTCTCATTTGGTATCCTGGCTGATCGTATTGCGAACTGTTTTAAACTCATAAACCGACTGATCATTATAAATTCGGGCTTTTAGATCAAACAGCTGCAAGTATATTTTNGGCTCCATTTGGGAAGTATCAGGTTTATCTCTTTCAATTATTGAAAGCTCCCAAGACCACCCAGAATTTTCATTGCCTTTTATGNTCCCTTTTTGAATAGGGTTTTCAACGCCAACTCTATTAAAGAGGGTTTTTGCCAAGCTTGCCGCGATAGAAGCATCCTCTGCACGTTTGATTTGTGCGGAGCTGCTTNGGCCAACNTGAATNAATGNTAGCAAAACGATAGTTATAATCGTAAGNCCGACTAGGCTCTCCAGAAGTGAAAACCCCTGNTCATTTTTCATTTTAAAATAATATCAGAATTCTCTGAGGTTCCCCCTGGCTGTCCGTCTGCCCCATAGCTCTGCAAACTATAGGGGGTACCTTTTACTCCAGGGTTGGTGTAGATATAAAGCTTTCCCCATGGATCTTTTGGGAGTGCGTCTGACTTTAGGTATGGACCATTCCAGCGTTCTAAAGCTCCTGGTTTTTCTATTAATATTTTTAGACCTTCCTCTTGATTTGGATAGCGTCCAACATCCAGGTTAAATAAATCCAGAGCAATACCAATATTTTCTAATTGCACCCGAGCTACGTCACCCTTTGCATTTCCCAACATTTTCATCACCTGTGGCCCTACAATTGTCGTTAGCAAACCTATTATCACTAGAACAACAAGTAATTCTAGCAGAGTGAAGCCGGAATCCTTTTCGTTTAATCGGAAAATTTTACTTTTGCTAGGGCGCATCAATTTTATCTCACATAAAGCTAGCGTTNAAACTCATTGTAACGGATATTAAGGCAAAGATAATTAAAGCGATAACGGTTCCAGCAAAAAGTATTACTGCTGGCTCAACAAAGGACATTAATGATTTTACTTTTCTTGAATTGTCTGCACTTAGAAAATCAGCTGCTTTATCTAACATAATATCGTATTGGCCTGTTTCTCCACCGGTGCGCGAAAGTTGAATTGCAGCATCGGGAAAAAGCCCTGTTTCTGCCATTGCCGTTGTTAGATTGCCNCCCTGTTCGACTTGAGCAGCCAAAACTCTTCCTAGTTTTTTCATTTCATTGAACGAATAAAGATCAGCACTTAAATATAAGGCTTCTTGAATGGGGATATCATGTCTCAACAGTAAGGCTAAACCGCGACACCATTTTCCTACTTCACTCGACTTTATTATAAGACCTAAAACAGGCATGCCTAAAAGCAGACGTTGGCGTAAATGTATTCCTAAAGGACTCAATAGTAGTAATGATATTATTAAGATAAATATTCCTAAGGCCAAGCCGTGCTGGGTAAGAAATTCAGATAAATAAAAAACTAAATTACTTATTCCAGAAAGTTCAACTTTGTTCTGGATTGCCATGACTTCAAATCTAGGAACAACGACAGTAAATAAAATGATGAACGAAGCGAAAGCNGANATTNTTAGTATACACGGATATATAAAAACACCTTTCATTTGTTCGGAAAGATCAAGCCTTTTCTTATGATGATCGTAGAGTTGACTAAAACCTTCNGAGAGCCTGCCGGTTCTCCAGCAAGACTTAATTAATGTTTTATCAAAAGTNTTAAAAAAACGTTCCTCATGATCCAGAATTTCGGGCAAGGTGCTTCCTTTTTCCAGTTCTTCTGCAACTTTCGTAGCNAAGGCTGCAAAAATTTTTGAATTTGCATCTCGGCCAATACTTCTAAAGCTTCTTTCCAAAGCTACCCCTGCCTCGAGCAATAAATTCAGCTGTTGCAGAAATAAAATTAGCTGTCCACTTTCAATTGATCGCATTTGCTTTAGCTCTGCCTTCTTCAAAATTCATTCAATTGGCCCGTGATTTCATCAATGCTGGTTTGCAGCATCTTTATGCAGTCCCTTATTTCGTAGGGCTTGAAGTTTGGTTTATCAACAGCGCCATCGAACTCTTCCAAATTGCCGTTCTTCAACAGATATTGACGAAGTTTCTCATCCAAGCGCAGTATTTCCATGATAGCTATTCTTCCGTTATACCCAGTTTGATGGCATGCGCTGCAACCTCCTGGTTCGCCAATAAAGCTATCTTCGGTTAAGCCATAAGCTGCTGCTTCTGGTGGCGTAACTTTTCTTTTACGCTTGCAGCTTGCACATAATTTTTTGACTAGACGTTGGCCTATAACACCTTTCACAGCAGCGCTTATCAAGAACGGTTCGATGCCCATATCCATTAATCGTGTTACGGCGCCCAAGGCGGTATTTGTGTGCAGAGAAGAAATTACAAGATGTCCGGTCAAAGCTGCCTGGACGGCAAGTCTAGCTGTTTCGACATCTCTTATTTCACCGACCATAATGGTATCAGGGTCCTGACGAAGAACAGATCTCAACAAATTAGAGAAATGAAGTCCAATTGATAGATTTACTTGGATTTGGTTTACGCCATCTAATCGATATTCTATAGGGTCTTCAAGGCTGATAATTTTATGGGAGTGCAGATTTATCTCATTCAGCATCGCGTAAAGTGTTGTTGTTTTTCCGCTCCCTGTTGGCCCGGTAGTGAGTATCATGCCGCTTCTGTTATTTAACAGTTCTCTTAGCCGTCTGATGTTTTCACCATTTGTATTCAGGGCATTTAAATTTTTTGGGCTATTACCAGGATCTAAAAGGCGCAGGACCAAGCTCTCCCCGTTTATCGTTGGGATAGAGGAAATTCGGAGATCAATTTGCCGTCCAGTGACGGAAATTGTTGCTCGGCCGTCTTGCGGCAACCGTTTTTCGGCAACATTCAAATTTCCGATAATCTTTACTCTGCTAATTAGCATGTCAGAAATATAATTGGGGGGAGCGTTTCCCAACTCTACAAGCTGCCCATCAATCCGGTAACGTGTTTTTAGGGTTTTTTCAAAAGCTTCGATATGTAGATCAGAAGCATTATTATTAATGGCTGTGTTGATTAATTCATCAAATATCTTGTCTGCAGGCCCGTTTTCTGTTCTGAGGGACATATCATTATTCGAATACGAAGCTGTGCCGGCATTCTTAATCAATTCTGGTTTATATAATCGGTCAAAGGCTCTATCGAGATCATTTTTGTCCGCTATGCAGACTTTGACATTTTTATTGATAAGAAGTTTTAGTGATTGGAGACTGGTTTCATCAAACGGATCGGCCATTGCTATTGTTAATGAATCGTCATTTTCGGACAGTGGTAATATTCTATTCTGACGAAGGAAGGCGAAGTTTGCGCCGCCTGCTTCAATTGCTTTACTAGGAAATTCAGAAGGATCAGCTACAGAGATATTGAGGTACTCAGCTATTACACGCGTCATTGCTTTTTCATCAATAAGGCCGTTTTCTAAAAGTATTTTATCTGGCCGCGATGTTGAGTTCAGATCTGATGGTAGCCTGCTATCGCCGCGCTTTAATAAGTTGGTACTATCTAGGATATCTAAAAGTCTATCTGGATCTATCATGCGGACCCCCGGCGAAATTTAATTCTTAGTAATACCTGTTTGAATATATCTTATAAAGCGACTTGTGAAATTTTATTATAATGGACAAGAAATCAAAATAATGGATAGTAGTAATCACAGAAAAAAATAACGAGGGAAACATGCAGGATATTTACTCCGATAGATCATATGGACAAGATAAGGTCGGCTTTGGCGAACGACTGGGTATATTGGTGGTGGACTTTCAGAAAGCATTCACCGATGGACGTTTCCCGATGGGTGGAAGTGACCGAGTTGATAGGGCGGTTGAAAACACCGCTAGACTTCTGACAGTAGCCCGTGAAAGAAATATACCAGTTGCGAGTTGTTTCGTCGCATACCCGAATTTAGCAGCAATGCCATATTGGAAGGTCGGTGCAATCAAGGAAACATTATTCGAAGGGTCAGAGGCNGCCGAACTTGACCCAAGAATAGCGGATCATGACTACGATTATGTGTTTCAAAAGGAGGGTGCGTCAGCTTTTTTCATGACTCCGTGTTCCGCTTTTTTTACCAAACAAAAAGTTGATACNATAGCGGTGACAGGATGTGTCACTAGCGGTTGTGTGCGTGCTTCAGCTGTGGATGCATTTCAGTTCGGTTTTAGAACCATGTTAGTTGATGATTGTTCTGGTGATCATGACGAAGGGCCGCACCAGGATACGATGAGAGATGTTGGCCGCAGGTATGCGGACGTAGTCCAAAGCGACGATGTGATTAATTTTATGATGCGCAATAGCTAAGATTACTGATCAAAACTATTTCTGATTTTTATTGGCCAATAACACCACGGAGAATAACTCGTCAGGGTCTGTCCAGGTGCTTATAGAAAAAAAACCGGCTACATTAGCTAAGCTCGAAAAACTTGCTTGAGTGTATTTATAACAATTTTCAGTATGAATTGTCTCGTCTAAAGCAAAGTGAAAAACTGCTCCTGAAATGCTGACGGTTTGATCTGCAAGGCTCTTGAGATGCATTTCTACACGATGATGTTCCTCATTATATTTAGCTACGTGCTCAAATTCATTTAGGTTGAAGTTGCCAGCCAACTCTCTGTTTATTCGTGTTAAAATATTTTTATTGAATTCGGAAGTGACACCCGCCGCGTCATTATATGCTTTTAAAAGAGNATCNCGATTTTTTTGCAGATCTACACCTATCAGCATCAGCCCATCATCGCCGATTGTGGTTCTGACTGATTTAAGAAAATTAACCGCATCAGCTTTCTCGAAGTTTCCTATTGTTGACCCAGGAAAAAACGCGACTTGTTTTCTTGCTTCAAATAGCTCTTCAGGAAGCTTAACCGGTTTGGTGAAGTCACCAGGCAAAGGAAAAACATTTAGGTTTGGAAATTCTTTTTGAATATTTTTAGCCGCTATATCTAATTGTTCTTCTGAAATATCAATAGGTGCGAGGGCAAGCGGGTTTTCAAGTGCGTTCAAAATTATTTTTACTTTTTCTAGGGCACCCGACCCATATTCGATTAAAGCGGCATTAGGGCCTATCGCCCGGGCAATTTCTGCCGCGTTGTTTTTCAGGATAATTGCTTCAGTTCGAGTAGGGTAATATTCTGGTGTCGTACAAATACGTTCGAAGATTTNTGCTCCTGCTTCATCATAAAAATATTTTGGGCTGAGCTGTTTCTTTGATGAGGAGAGACCATTAACAACATCGTTGAGAAAAGTCTTTTTTTCTAATTTTTGAAAATTATCGTTCAATTAAAACTCTTTACTAACCTGCGTTAGAATTTTTTGCTAATCTGAATCCGCTGAACTGCCAGCGATCCTGGGGATAAAAGAAGTTTCGGTATGTGCATCGGATATGATTTTGTGGTGTAACGCAAGATCCTCCTCTGAGTACCATTTGGCCCGACATAAACTTACCGTTATACTCTCCAACTGCACCTTCCGCGGTTTTAAAACCGGGATATGGCACGTATGGGCTGGTCGTCCACTCCCAAACATCTCCATATAATTGAGATAAACCGGTTGCTGATGTTGGTAGAGGGTCATAAGCTTCACTTTCTACAAAGTTGCCCTCTATCTTTATTGTTTTCGCAGCGTTTTCCCACTCGGCCTCTGTTGGCAAACGGCAGCCCGCCCAACGTGCGTAAGCATCTGCCTCGAAATGGCTGACATGGCAGACTGGAGCTTCATATTTTATTGGTTCTAGTCCCGAGAGGGTGAATGAACTCCATGTTCGATCAATATTTTTCCAATATAAGGGAGATTGCCAATTCAATTTTTTTACGGCAGCCCATCCGTCTGAGAGCCATAGCTCTGGACGCTTATATCCTCCATCATTTATGAACTCTATATACTCGCCATTGGTAATAGGGCGGGAGGCAAGCTGATATGGCTCAAGCCAATGCTTATGACTTGGTCCCTCGCAGTCAAAAATAAATTCATTGCCGTCGGAGCCTAAGTCAATTAACCCCCCATCAAGCTGGATCCAGTCTAATTCAAAGAATGCGGTGTCCCCCCTGTAGGACGAGTTAAAGTATGCTGGATTGGTAGGATTGCAGCTCAATAAATGCTTTACATCAGTTAAAATTAATTCTTGATGTTGTTGTTCATGGTGCAACCCAAGCGTCACAAGTTCCAATTCATCCTCTTTTAAATCACGTTCCAAGTATTTTTCCATTTCAGAGTCAACATAGTCTCTGTAATTCACTACCTCCTTGACGGAAGGCCGGGTTAAAACTCCGCGGGAGTCTCTTGCGTGTCTTTCGCCAATTTGTTCATAGTACGAATTGAAAAGAAAATTAAAGTCAGCATTGTACTCACAATATTCTTTGGAGTTATTTTTCAGAATAAAGGTTTCAAAAAACCAGGTGGTGTGAGCTAAATGCCATTTTGTTGGGCTTGCATTTGGCATGGATTGCACGCACTGATCTTCTGCGCTCAATCTCTCAGCCAATAACCTAGTTTGAGATCTTATTTTGTTAAAGCTGAGAGATAGCTTGCGTTGAATATCTCTGGAATCCTTTAAAGTCCCGGTATCTTGGTTCATTTATATTCTCTTCGTTTTTGTTTGCCCAAGATACGTAACCGCACGCCTTATTACTAGCGTTAAATCACTACAGTTTTGTTACTGATACATCTTCTAAAAGCTAGATAGTTGACCTCTAATTTCTTCTTTAAACTGATCTGCCGGATTGCATAATAACTTCTGATTGGTCTTCTGGAACATAGAAATACGATCCCGGCCTAAAGTCATAGCCCAAATCGCCTAATAACCTTCGTTGCCTAGGCGTTGCTCGCTGAGCAGTATCAGGTATCCCATCAAAATCATAACACCGCATAAACATCTGGCAATAATTATACAGCAGGGTTTTACGGCCATTTCCAGAGTTGTTTTGGGCAGGTCCATGCCAAAGAGCATGTGAGAAAATATAGCAATCTCCAGCCTTTCCATTCAGCTGGACTGCCCCTGGGCTATTTGGACCAATAGGGGGTTCCTTATTAAATTGTATTGGTCGCATATGACTTCCTGGAAACACCGTAAAGTTTCCACTGTCTGGACCGTCAACATCCGATAAGAGGTACATTGCCTTAACGGCTATCGGCCGGCTCGTCTCAGTGACACGGACCTCTCGCTGACCTTCCCCGCCATCAGTATGAATATAACCAGGAAAACCATCTCCAGATCCCCTTACGATGGCTTGAGACATGCTGAAAATTATATTTGGCCCCATAATATCAACGATTAGATCAAACACGTTTTCTTTATCAATTAGATCAATAAAAGCTTGGTTATATGGGAGAATATCTCTCCTATCCATAAACGCCTCTGGGTCTTGATTAACACATTTTTCTACCCATCCGTAATGGCCACGCGGCAGCATACCAGATAGTGGTTCCCATCCCGGGAGGCCTCGAAAGCGATCGATCTCCAAAGACAAAAACTCTACTTCATCCGGTTTCAAGGCCCCTTCAATACAAAGATAGCCATCCACAGCCCACTGAATACGTTGTTCTTCTGTTAGACATTGCATTATCAGGCGCCTCCAAAGGAATATTTCACTGTTTTTTTGATTGTATTAGAAATCTGAGAACCATATTAGTTTTAAAAGAATCATTCAGCAAAATTTTACAACGGGACTTGCTAACTAAAAAATACATTTCTGCAACTAGTATGTGTTTTCCTCAAAAAAGCTTTGCTTCACCGAGTATTATTCGTTTTGCTCTTGGCTCTAGGCTATTTTGTAATAGTAGAGAAGATTTTTTTAAGGCTCTTTAATAAAACGGATCATTAGACATGAGGCAGGAAGATATTTTAAAGATTGCTCCTAGGATTCTGACAGATAGACAACGCGAGGAATATTTTGAGAGAGGGTTTGTGACAATTAGTGACATTATCTCATTTACCTGGATAGAAAAATTGAGATTAATTTCGCAAAATTTTCTAAATGAAAGTACTTCTTTTACAAAGTCTGGGGATGCATACGATCTAGGTCCAAATCATACAAATACCAAACCCCATGTCAGACGTTTAAAAGCACTCGTTGATAGAGACCCAATNTTTTGGGAGTTTGCCAAATCCGCACTTGCCGATATTGCCGCTGATTTGGTTGGCCCCAATGTAAAATTTCACAGTTCGAAGTTAAATTATAAATGGCCNGGTGCCGGCGAGTTGGTGAAATGGCACCAAGATATTCCTGCGTGGCCTCACACAAATTATAGTCCAGTGACATTGGGAATATACTTAGAAGATACCACGGTCGATAAGGGACCTCTTGTTTGTATTCCAGGAAGCCATTTAGGCCCTATTTTTTCGCATATGAATGCTGCTAATCAGTGGGTCGGATCTATTTCTTCAGAGGATCTGCATGGGATTAACTTGGCTAAAGGTGTGAAAACGGTAGGTGGNCCGGGTACAGTAGTAGCCATAAATTGCAGAACTATTCATAGTTCAGGTGTTAACAAATCTCAACAGGTTCGACCTCTACCTTTGTATGTTTATTCATCTGCCGATGCCTTTCCATGGATGCCTCAGCCTACCCCAACCTCTAAAACCGGCGAGATAGTCCGCGGCGCGCCAGCTCGAGTAGCGCATCTGGAGACTAGTTATTGTCCGGTTCCGCCTGACTGGGAAAAAGTAGGCTATAATTCCATTTTTGCGTCACAGGGTCCGGCAAAGTCGAAAAATTCGACGGGCTAAAGTAATTTAAACGCTGATATGCTGGAGGAGAAGATGGAACTTTCACTAGAAGANGCTCACNCCCTTGTNGTTAAGGTTATGAAAAATTTTGAGCAAAATGAAGAATACGCAAATATAATTGCAGACCACATTATTGATTGTGAACTTCGTGGTTTAAGTTATGGCGGGCTGGCACGTATACTGAGCGTAACGGAGCGATTGCAGANAACAGGTAATCCTGTCAACTTCGTGGAGGTCGTCCATGAAACACCGACCTCTGCTCGTCTAAGGGGACACGATAATTTAGGATATGTCGTTGGCTATAAGGCTACAGAGCTCGCCATAACTAAGGCTAAAGAATCCGGNATCGCAATTGTCGGCGCAAATGAGACCTGGTACACGGGCATGTTATCTTATTTTGCTGAAATGGCGGCGGCCGAGGGTATGGTTTCAATNATAGCATCCAACTGTACTGCGTGGGTTGCTCCACATAATGCTGTCGACGGACGTTTTGGAACTAACCCTATCTGTTTTGGATTCCCNAGTCAGGATGTGCCCATCATCTGGGATATTGGAACTTCGTCTATAATGCATGCGGAGGTAATGCTAGCAGACCGTTTGGGTCACGAACTTGACGAGGGGGTAGCTTTTGACAAGTCTGGATTGCCCACGCGCGATCCTAAGTCAGCTTTAGCCGGCGCTTTTGCTCCATGGGGAGGACATAAGGGAGCGGGGCTTGGAATGGTCGTTCAAATGCTTGGTATATTGGCAGGCTCGCCAATTCAACCGCCGGATTTGGCAGATTTTGGTTTCTTAATTGTTGTTACNAAGTCAGATTTGATGATGCCAGAGAAAAAATTTCGAGAAATGATTTCAGGTTATGCAGACTTTGTCCGAAGTGCTCGCCCAGCTGAGGGAGCTAACAAAATTAGGATGCCGTTTGAACGGTCACACAAAGATAGAGAAATAACAAAGCAAGAAAATAGTATTGAAATAGCTGATACAGTTTATAAAAAATTAAAAAAAATAATTGAAAATTAATACTTCTTCAGTGAAGTAAATANATTCTTATAATCAGGTTAACCAGAAGGACTTATTAATGACCGGACTATATTACGAACAATTTGAGATTGGCATGGAATTCAACCATTCACTGACGCGAACTGTCACAGAATCTGATAATCTGCTCTTTTGTGCTTTGACGCATAACCCTCAGCCTCTTCATCTAGACGAAGAATTTAGTAAAGGCACTGAATATGGTCAGCGAATTGTAAATAGTCTATTCACACTTGGGTTGGTCATTGGCGTATCTGTTGGTGACACCACCCTTGGAACGACTATTGGTAATTTGGGAATGACTGATACACGGTTTGCTAACCCCGTGTTCCACGGTGATACAATCCGCTCAGTTACAAAAGTTAGGGAAAAGCGGATTTCTAAATCCCGTCCAAANGCNGGNNTGGTTATTTTTGAGCATTACGGCTTTAACCAGCGCAACGAGGAAGTTGCTTTTTGCGTCAGAACTGCTTTTATGATGAGAACTCCATCATGATTATTCGATCGTGGCTGTTCGTGCCCGGTGATTCCGAGCGAAAGTTAGAAAAAGCAAAAACTAACCCGAGTGACGCACTCATTTTAGATCTCGAAGACAGTGTATCTGATGATCGGCAGGAGCTAGCGAGGGCAATGGTTAGAGAATATCTTCTGGAACGAGAAGATAGGAAACGTCAGCAGTTATGGGTGCGAATAAACCCGTTGGATACAGAATTATCACTGCCTGATCTTGCTGCCGTGATGCCCGGGGCACCCGATGGAATNTGTCTTCCNAAGGTTTATTCAGCAAAAGATGTGAATAAACTTGCTAATTTTCTTTCGGCTCTAGAAGCTCGAGAAGGATTAGAAATTGGTTCAACCAAGATTTTGGTGGTGGCAACAGAAACAGCCGCTTCTCTTTTAAGTTTTCACACATATCTTGAAGGGGTGACAGAGCGTATGACAGCAATTACTTGGGGGGCAGAAGATTTATCTGCCGCTCTAGGTGCAAGTGATAATATGCATGCAACTTCGGGTGGATATGATGATCCTTATTTGATGGCTAAATCACTTTGTTTAGCAGCTGCTCGAGCACTAGACGTGCAGCCGGTCGGTGTCGTTTACGTTAACTATCAAAATATGGAGGGACTCTCCAACGAGTGCCTAAACGATAGAAAAACTGGATTTGTAGGAAAGATAGCGATACATCCGGCTCAGTCTGAGGTAATAAATAAGGCCTTTACGCCTACCGCGGATGAAATAAATTATGCGACAAGAGTTGTTTCTGTATTTGAACAAAATCCAGGAGTTGGGGTAGTGGGTTTAGATGGTAAAATGCTCGATATGCCACACCTTAAACAAGCAAGAAATCTTCTTTCCCTAGCAAGAGAGATAGAACAAAAAGAGAGTTAATAACCTCTTTTTCATATAAGAAGCGGAGCAGACAATCATCGCTGTGTTACTGGCGTTGACTGTTGTCGTCCTCTTCCTGCTGAGCTGCAAAAATGGATGTGTAACCACCGGACCAATCTGGTGGTAAGGGACAAGGATCGGAATCAAACTCAGCATATTTGGACGGCTTGCCTCTTACAACTTGCAATGCCTCTTTGCAGGGGGCCGGGTGCGACGTGATAGTCAATGCGTCTGCAGAGGAATAAGCGTTTATTAGGAGCGGCCGCATCCTACTTGAATTATTAGGCATAGAGCCGTGAACTGTTCTGCAATGATGTATAGTTATGGAACCTGCTTTGCCTTTCATCCAGCCGGTTTTAGCTGTGGGTAACGTAGCAGCATCTTCATCCGACATAGCGCCGACCCACTCACCTTCCTTATTATAGTGGCTGTATATTGGCCCAAAATGACTGCCAGGGATTGCACCCATCGGCCCCATCTCGTCATCAACATCATTCATGTACAGGCCTATGGCGAGAACGGAATAATTTGTGTGAGGGTAGAATGGGATATCCTGATGCCATTTTACCTCTTCGCCCCCACCGCCCCACTTAAAATTTAATTTTGAATGGTGAAACGTCACATCCGGACCAAGTAAATCCTCGGCAACATCTACGATTGGCCCCTGACTAGCAAACTCCCAGTAAGTGGAATGATGCGATACAGGACTTGTAAGGCGTCTGAGCCTGGGGTTTTCGGCACTGTGTCCCTGGTCCAGATCAAATTTAGAGTCAGACTGGCTATAGGAGCGGCTTTCTTCTATAAAATCATTGGTCGTATCCCAAATCCGCTTCATCCACTCTGGATCAATAAATTCCTCTAGAACCAAATACCCGTCGCGGAAGTATGTTTCCCGCTGAGCTTGCGTTAGCACTTTAGGTTTATGAGCTAATATTGACTCTGATTTCATATTTAACTCCTGATATTTAACTTCTACTAATTATACATATTTATTCATCTAAAAAAAATAAAAGTTGACCCTCGGAAAGTTTCCTTTTTGACACCTTAAACTTACGGACGAAATTCTTCTTTGCTCGTTCCTTTGTAGTAGGTTTTTAGCTGTCGTTCGGTCGCGTCTTTATGCGCTAGTAAGGCGGCCTCACTCAGATCAGCAGAGGGTGGCTTCTCGTGATCGAAATTTCCATGCCTATCTTCGCCGCGTACAAGCATAGCAGAGTCTCTGATTTTAACCTGCTTTACGTAGGTTGGGATATATCGGATGGCTAAGCCAATTCTTCTGCTGGAAGTTGTATTAGGTGAGGATGCGTGCGCCGCCCGAATATGATGCAGGGAGATTTGTCCTGCCTTTAGGGGTGCGAATACCCCTTCATTTTCATCAATTTGAAGATCTATCTCTTGACCTCTTGTAAGCAAGTTATTGGAATCAAAAGTATCCGTATGATTAATCTGGTCCCATTTGTGGCTGCCTAAAATAAATTTCATTGCCCCGCTCTCTATCGGAGCGTCCGACATCGCGAACCAAGCGGTGACAACATCAGCCGGTTCTAACCCCCAATAAGTTGAGTCCTGATGCCAGGATACAAAACCAGGATCTTGCGCCTCTTTTATGAAAAAATTTGTGGTCCAGCAGATAATATTTGGTCCAATTAAATCTTCTACGGCATCTAAAATTTTTGGATGGCGTACAATCTCGTTTGCCCATGTGAAAAGAAGATGCACCTTATGACGCCATTCTTTTTGAATGGGGCCTCCACTAGAGCTTTCGTAACGTTCTAGTTTATGTTTTAGGGTATCTGCCTCATTTTCTGGCATGACAGTGATAGGAAAAACGAGACCATTTTCTTCGTATTCGATAATCTGTTTATCTGTAAGGATTTTAGGCATTGGTTCAAAAGATCCCGAAAATTTACAATATTACAGCAGGATCTGTATTCGGTTTCAATGCTTGAAAGAAATTGCACTAAAACTTTCACATAGTTGATGAGAAACCTTTGGGCCCAAGTTATTGTCAAATATAAACCCAACCGGGTGTCGTACCCACATTACCAGCTGAAGTTTGTGCAACGTAACCAGGCCCTGTATTTGACATGCTCCTGGCAGTATATGGGGTCATTATCACGTTCTGTTTCAAATAGTTCGTGTCTCAGTCAAATACTGTCTCAAGATAATGACTCCCATCTACCATAGCTTCAATTACTGTTGGTCCGTCTGCCTTTAGAGCAGTCTCAAGTGCTTTCTTAAGATTGGCTTCGTCATACACACCAAAAGCGGGGACACCAAAGTAGTGGCTAGGAGGTTCATCATACGTCGCCATCTCCACTTGCGAACCGTATTGCGCATATTGCCTTTTTTCCTGTTTTATTTGGATCAAAGACAACCACCTATCGTTTAGTACCACAACAGGAATTGATAAATTTTGCCTTCGTGCTGTCGCTAGCTCTCCGGCAGTCATTTGAAAACACCCGTCGCCAATCAGGCAAACTACAGGGTTGGTTGGTTTGGCAATCTTGGCGGCAATTGCGGCTGGTAGGCCAATACCCATTGATGACCAGCCATTGGTGACATGGCAAAGTTTCGGTTCAGGAGCTATCCACTGGCTGGCAATCTGATGGGTATGAGCTCCAACATCGTAAGTGATAATGCCATCTTTTGGTAATACCTCACGCACGATATCGATGGCTTTGAAAGGCGTGAAGGCATCAGTTGAGGGCCGCAGTGCGGAGTTATAATCTTCTTTGTGTTTATCTAGTTCCGCCTGCGTCCATTTGTTTTCTCTGGGTGGATAACTTAATAAGCGGGAAATAGAATCAGATAATTCGCCTGTCACTTCTCCTACAAGGTTTACGCTTTCATCAATGTCCGGGGTCTCTATGTCGACTGATAAAAGCGGTGTGCCGCCGATCCAGGCCTCATACTCTACTTCGATAGTGTCAAAGCCAAGACCTATAACCAAGTCAGCAGATTGTATGAATTTACGCTGCATTTGTCTCTTTCCACGTTCAATGCACCCAAAGCACAACGGGTGGTTTTCATCAATCATTCCTTTGGCCATTGTAGAGCTGCCGAAGGGTATATTATTTTTTTCGATAAATTTCTCCAGTAAAGAATGATCTTTCATTCGCATTGCAGATGATCCTAAAATAGCAACAGGTTTTTCGGATTGTTCCAATAAAGCGACAGCTTTGCTGATATCGGCATCTGATGCGGTGCCTTTAACATGTGTTACCGAAAAATTACCGTTCACATGGCCTTGCGCAGGAGAAAGTGATACGTCCTCCGGTAAATCAATATGAACTGGTCCCATCGGTTCTGTTAGAGCCAATGTGATGGCTTCTTCCATTATCTCTGCGACATTATCATGTTTCGCCGCGTAAGACGCTTTTGTAATAGGAGCAAATAAAGCGTGATGATCTATCCACATCTGGATACGGCGACCTAACTGCGGAGTATTAAGATTACATGTGATAGCGATCATTGGGGATCTGTCTAAATAGGCACTGCCTACACCGGTTGCCAGGTTGGTTGCACCTGGTCCTAGCGTTGCAATACAAAATCCTGGTTTACCTGTAATTCTGCCCATGACATCGGCAGCAAACGAGGCAGAGCCCTCATGAGCTGTAAGGATAAACTCCATTCCGCCAAGGCGCATTGATTCTATAAGAGGTAAGACATTTCCACTCGGGATGCCAAATCCGTGGCTTACTCCCGCCTGCTTCATAAATGCAACAATTAGATCAGCATTATTCATCTAAAATCTCCGGTATTTAACTAGGGTCGTTAACCAAGTGATTATGCTTTGCGAAACCAAACCTGTGGCCACGGCAATGTAGTTAGCAAAAATACAAAAAGACCGCCACCCACAACGTTAAAAATTAATTTGAAACTTTCTTGAAATTGGTAGCCTGATCCATCAAGCCAGGAAAAAATAAGCGTTAAAACAGTAACCCCGGACACCACTCCGATTGTTCGGGTTAGCATTGTGATACTGCCGGCAACTCCTCTTTGCTCTGGAGGCAGCATACCCGTAATGGAATACATGTAGGAGGTTTGAAATAAACCAGTGCCAAAGCCTTGTATAAAAAGTGCTAGGATCATCCACGGGATGCTATCGGGGTCATTGACGTAACTAATGGCAAAGAGCCCAATAGCAGTAATTAAAATGCCACTAAAACCAAGAGGTCGCGATCCCAGATTATTTATAAGTCGGCCTCCAAAAATTCCAGCTATGCTGGCGCCTAAAAAACCAATGGCTAGAATTAGTCCCGCTTCATTAGTTGGAAGAGTTTTTATTTGGTATAGAAAGAAAGGAATAAATAAAATTACACTGAAAGTTGCTAAATAAATGAAGCAGCTTGCGAGGTTCAGTATAACGAATTCAATATTGTTAAAAATACTAAGCTGTATGATTGGATCTTTTGCGCGTTTTTCGTGACGAATGAACCAATAGGTCAAGGCGCTCGCGGTCACTGGTAATACATAAACATACCAGATGCTTTCTTCATCGAGACTATGAAATTGATTTATTGCAAGCAGCCACATTGAGATTGATGATATAAGCAAGACTGCCCCAAATTTATCGAGTGTTGTATCCTTTCGCTGCCGCGCCGAAGAACCTGTCCAAATTAAAATAACAAAAGAGATAACAGCAAGTGGTATCCTGAACCAAAAAACAGCCTGCCATCCAAAAAGTTCTACAAGAGATCCTCCGATAATTGGGCCTAATAGACCGCCCATTGCAAAAACAAATGTAAATAACCCAACTGCATAACCCCTTTTTTCTTCGGGATATAAGGCGATCATCATCGCCGGGGCAACGCTTGTCGTAAGTCCTGTTCCGATACCCTGCAAGAAACGAAAAAAAAGAAGTGACTCAAAACTCCAAGAAAGAGAGATAAGTAAAAATGAAATAACGCTGACTAATAATCCAATTAAAAAGATCTGCCGCTGCCCGTGTATATCGCCAAGTTTTCCACAAACAAGCATTAAGCTGGAATAGGTGAGAACGTAGCAGATAACAACATAACGTATCATTTCTAACGGTTGGTTAAGATCGCTGACGATATGTGGAAATGCGACATTAACCGAAGTGTCTAACGGACCAACCATCGCGCCAAGACTTATAGCGGCTAATATGGAAATTGTTTTAAAAGAGCTAAACATGTTTTGTATGATCTTAAATCACTATAGTTTTTTGTATTAATAACGTTAGTATAAGACGCTTTGAGATATTTTGCTTTATATGAATTCATAATTTAGCGATTGTCTCTAACTCTAATATGTTTCAGAGAGGTGAAAGTGATTAGTGAAAATTTTGTGGTGGAATTAGAGGCGCCAGACATTCAGCCATACAAGAAGAGTAATGTTGGAGTTGACTTCGTTACAACCTTTGATAGTGGAAAACCGGGCCCTCATGTAATGATTAATGCCGTCACTCATGGCAACGAAATATGCGGTGCAATCGCCCTCGATATACTCTTTAAAGATAATATCCGACCGCTCAATGGAAAGCTCACACTGGCTTTTGTAAACCACTTAGCCTATTCAACCTTTGATCCTTCAGCGCCAAGTTTATCGAGATTTATTGACGAAGACTTTAATCGCGTCTGGGTTGAAGAGAGGTTGGACGGACAAGAAAAAACTGCTGAACTTCAAAGAGCACGAGAGTTGAGACCGGTTTTTGATGAAGTTGATTTGCTTTTAGATATCCATTCCATGGGTACTTTCTCAAAGCCGTTAATGATTTGTAATGGCCTAGAAAAAGAGAGAAAGTTTGTAAAAAAGGTTAATTTTCCTGCGCATATCATGTGTGGATCGGGTCATGTTGTAGGAAAGCGATTAATTGAATATACACCCTTCAATGATACCCGTAATAATAAGGTAGGGCTTCTTGTAGAATGTGGACAGCATTGGGCAGCTGATACGGGGGTGACTGCGTTAGACACGGCATTGCATTTTCTGCGGGCGTGTAATGTGGTAGATATAAATTTTATAAATGA
>NZVJ01000053.1 GCA_002701455.1 Rhodospirillaceae bacterium | reverse complement strand
GATAAGTATGGAAAGAAGATGGCTTATCCAGAAACTTGGGAAGATGACCAGCGTCTTATGGAATTTTTTCATCGACCGGATCAAGGTATCTGGGCTTCAGGTAATTTAAGGAACCGTCCGAACGGTGTAACTTGGTGGTATATGTATTTCTATTCTGCTGGTGGGTTCCCTTTTGATGATGATATGAACCCTACTCTCAACACTCCTGCCGGAAACTACGCGGTAGAAACATATCTAAATTTGAAGAAAGTCTCCCACCCTGAAGCTCCTGGCTGGGGAACACCTCAAATGATCCCGAGAATAGCGGGTGGTAAGATCTTCGCATGTCAATATTGGGATGGTGCGATAGGATTGAATGAAAATCCAAAAAAATCTAAAACCGCAGGGAAATATCAATACGGTGTTGTTCCAGGATCAGACTTTTCTGGTAAACGTATTCACCGGTCCATTTCTTCTCCCATTGCAGCCATATTGGTAAACCGATACAGCAAAAATAAGGAGAGGGCTGCTTACATGGCAATGTGGTGGGCAACATCCAAGAACTCCACGCGAATTGTGGGAGATAACGTGAATACCTTTCACGACCCTTGGCACGTTGATCACTTTAAGAGTGATTATGTATATCAAACTTACAAAGCGGGATTGCCAGCAATAAATAAGTGCCTGCAGGTAGCAGCACCGCCGATTTATTTGACAGGTTTGCTTGAGTTCCAAGACCAACTTGCTAAAAATCTATCTGAAGCTTATGTCGGACAACGGAAAGCAAAAGATGTACTTCCCGAAACTGAAAAAGCCTGGAGAAAGATTGTAAGAAAAATTGGGCGCAAGAAACTGAAAGCAGAATTGGCTAGTTATAAAGCGGTTTTTCCGACCGTTAATGTTCCTAGTTAATTAAGGTTATCAAGCTACTCTGAAGGGCTGTTAAAACTCTAGCTCTTCAGAGTTTGCTGGCTAATTGACCATGGCAAATTCGATCACAGCTGAGACTGGTTCTGAGATAACGGGTGGGCGTCAACAGGTCCAAGCGAGAGCAGTTAAGCGTTTCAAGTGGACCATTCTATCAATTCTAGTAGTCGTACTTGTAGCTGTCCTTTTTCCTGTTTTAATGCTTCAACTTTATTTTTCATTTCACGGCTACTCTCCTTATGGAGGAGGTTGGTGGGATGCTGAATTTGTCGGATTAGAGCTTTTCCAAGAAGTTCTAACAGATCCAAGGTTAGGTTGGGCCATAGTAAGATCCATTCTGTTCGCCCTCGGTTCTACAATAGGGTGTTTTTTGCTTGGCTTTGGCCTTGCTCTTTTAATGTACAAACCTTTTAAGGGCCAAGCATTCTACTATATAGTTTTTATACTTCCTATGCTGACTGTCCCAATTGTCATAGCATACACTGGAGAGATGATCCTCTATCAAAAAGGGCCCTTAAATGACATTCTATCTATGATCTTCCAACGTGAGGTGAATATTCTTTGGCTAGCTAACGCTGACACAGCCCTCTTAACTGTTATGTTGATGGAGATATGGAATTGGGTTCCCTTCTCGTTTATAATTATGATGGCAGGCCTTGCAGCTCTGCCAGATGAGCCCATTGAAGCAGCCAAAATATTAGGAGCCTCAAAATGGCGTATTTTTGTGGAAATTCAATTACCTCTTCTTAGGCCAGTAATTATTTTAGCTCTTATTCTCCGATTCCTCGAAGCAATAGCTGAGTTTCCTAAGGCCTGGTCACTTTTTCAAGGTGGACCCGGATCCGCGACTGAAACCATCCCAACATACCTTTATATTGTTACATGGCAATATTTTGAGATTTCCCGGGGTGCGGCTATGTCCTACATAGTCTTAATAATAATGATAGCCATTGTCTTGTTAGCAATTCAAATATTAAAACGGGAAAAAAGTGGGCTAGATAAAATCTATGACAGCGGGAAAGCCACTCAAGGATAATTTGAAGATGAAACGAGATACAAAAAAAAGGCTTGGCAGATACTCAAAGTATCTAATACTTTCAGTTTGGACTATTGTTGTGGCATTTCCCATTTATTGGATAGTTGCAACCTCGTTTAAACCAGATAAAGATTGGTTTGCTTGGCCGCCTGTTTATTGGTCAGAAGATGCCACNTTAAACAACTATGCAGTTGTATGGCTAGACCATCAGGAAGAGTACGAAGGGGGAACCCAGTATAGCCACTCCATGCAAAAACCATGGAAAGCTNTAAGAAATAGCCTAATAATTTCCTTATTATCTACGGCTTTTGCCGTTGGCTTTGGTACAATTCTTGCCTACGGCGTTTCAAGATACCAGATCCTGTCTGAGGGACGAATGTTTCAACTTCTCATGCTGCGCATGGTTCCTCCAATTGTAATCGTTGCCCCGCTCTCATTGTACTACTCCGCTCTTCATTTACTCGATACCATAACNGGGCTTGTCATTATTTATTCAATAACNACCCTTCCCTATGCAGTGTGGATGATTAAGAGTTTTATAGACGAGTTGCCTCGTGAAATTGAACAAGCGGCAATGATTCTGGGCGCCAGTCGACTTAGAACTTTGTGGGAAATTGTATTCCCTCTGGTGCGCTCAGGCATAGTGGCAACATTTTTGTTTATACTTATCCTTACCTGGAGCGAGTATCTCTTGGCTTTACTCTTATCAAAAACTGAAGTTGTAACCCTTCCCGTCGAACTAAGTAAATATGAAGGGTCTGTAGAAGGAAGAGTTTACGGCAGACAGGCAGCACTTGCCGTAGGGATAACATTGCCTCTAATAGCAATTGGTATATTTATACGNAAACACTTAGCCCGAGGATTTAGCTTTGGAATGGTAAAAAGGTAGGAAAAATGCCTCAAATAGAATTAAAAAATATACGAAAAGAATTTAGCAAATCTGTAGTCGCTGTAAATGATCTAAGTTTGACGATAGAGGAAGGAGAGTTCTTGGTCCTTGTGGGNCCNTCTGGATGCGGCAAGACCACAACGCTAAGAATGATTGCTGGATTTGAGGACCCCACCCGCGGGGAAATTTTTATAGACAAAGAGGTAATTAATGAACTAGAACCAGCCGAGAGAAATCTAGGAATGGTTTTTCAAACTCACGCTCTTTTTCCTCACAAAACAGTAGCAGAAAATATTGCTTTCGGACCAAGAATGAAGAAAGTTGAAAAGACGGAAATTGACAAGCAGATTAAGCAAGTAGCAGAAATGGTTAAAATTACTCATCTGTTNGATAANCTACCTGCACAATGTTCAGGTGGAGAGTCGCAAAGAGTTGCNGTCGCNNGAACTTTAATCACTGACCCTGGTGCTTTTCTCCTTGATGAACCNNTATCCAGNCTTGATGCCAAGCTAAGGCGAGAAATGAGAGCTGAGGTTGATCGGCTACACAAAGAATTAAAGAAAACATTTATTTATGTAACCCATGATCAAGAAGAAGCTATGACACTCGCTGATCGCATAGTAGTTATGGATGGAGGAAATATCAGNCAGGTAGGATCTCCAATAGATATATATAATAACCCTAATTCCTACTTTGTCGCCGATTTTTTTGGCAGCCCATCAATGAATTTAATCGAGGGAGATATAGTCACCAAAGGCAAAAAGGTTGTGTTTCATTCTAGTGACATAAAANTAGATTTACCTACGTCTCTTGCTAAAACACCACCTGGACCAGCCACATTAGGAATAAGGCCAGAACAAATTTTGGTAAACAATAAATCAGGCACGAAAAAGAAAATTTATCTCGTAGAGCCTTTGGGCAAAGATACTCTGCTCTACTTTGAAACTGAGACAGGAAATGAATTAATTTCTGTAGTCGATAGCAATAGTAAATTTAAAGCAGGAGATACGCCTGGCATAACTTTTCCGGATGACCAAATATTTCTTTTCGATGAANATGGTAATAGAGTTTCTACAAAATAGAACACTCTAAGATTAAAACTTTCTAAAATCTATTCTATTAAAGGCCTATCGACCCCCGCCGAAATTTCTACTGCTTTGCACACCGCAGCAAGCTCCATATGGCTTAGCCCGAGCGCTACAGCTGAGTTAAAAGTTTGCCTCGCCGAAGCAAAAAGATTAATCGGAGAATTTAAAGATGCAGCATATTCTGATATAATAGAGGAGTCTTTTTGTATTACATTAAAAATTGTTCCCTCATCATAACGATAATCAGATTTAGCCATATATTCCCCCCTAACCTCTAACATTTTTGATCCACCTGCGCCTTTTGGCAACACCTCATGAATAAGATTTGGATCCAGCCCAGCCTTAATACCAAGCACCATACATTCAGCTGCGGCAACTGTATGCACTCCAACTAGATAATTAGCTAAGATTTTCATCTTCGATGCGTCACCAATATTGCCTACGAAAAAGTTAGTACCCGTAAAAGCCTCAATTATATCCNTACATTGCTCATATGCTTTTTTGTCGCCACCAACATATAAGGAGGCCTCACGATTTTCCACCATTGGCGGCGTGCCACTAATAGGAGCATCAAGAAAGAACATACCAGCTGCCGATACACTCTNACCAATTGCTANTTTATCCTCTACCTTGAGAGTACATGTATCAATGATGATTAGAGCCTCTTTTCCCGANTCCAGAACACCTTTATCCCCTTNAACAACACTCTCAAGCGCATGACTACTTGGCAATGAAGTTATTAGAACATCAGACGCCTCNGCAACCTCCTTAGGAGATTGGCATGCCTCCATACCAAGTTTTTTAAGTGCACCAACGTAATCTTCCATCAAATCATACCCNGCCACTTCAAAACCAGCANNNATNAAATGNCTAACGTAAATACCTCCCATTGCGCCGAGGCCTACGACACCAACCTTTTTACTCATTTGAACTCTCCATATAGCATTTCAATTATANNAATTACCAAACAGACCAACCGGCATCGACAATTATTGTCTCTCCATGCACCATTTTTGAGTCCTCACTAGCTAGAAATACGGCGGTACCTGTCATATCTTCCGCTTCCATGAAATCAATACCGGTAGGTGTAAACGTTTTCATTACCTCAATATATTCCTCATTACCTGGTCCACGGACATGAGCATTTAGTGGGGTTGCTACATTTCCAGGTGCAATAGAATTAACGTTAATCTTATCCTTACCAAGTTCTGCCGCAAGTGCTCGGGTCAGGTTAACGACACCTCCCTTACTCGCGCAATAACCCGGGCAATTTGGGAAAGCTCCTGTACCTGCTATCGAAGAAATATTTACTACTTTACCGCCCCCAATCTCTCTCCAATGCGGTACTAGTGTCTTTACAGCAAAAAAGTATCCCTTCAAATTTAAATCAATTGTCTGATCCCATATTTCCTCAGTGGTTTCCATTACGGGAACAGTGTGAAATACACCAGCGTTATTCACGAGTATATTCACGCTTCCCCATTCATCTTTCACTTCTTCTATCAACTTTTCTATTTCACTAACTATCGACACGTCAGCTTTAAACTCTTTAGCTTCACCGCCACCAGAATTTATTTCGCTGACAATAGCTTTAGCCTTATCCTCACTTTTTAAATAATTAATAGCCACCTTGGCTCCTTCAGACGCATATCTCCTTGCTATTGCTTCTCCGATTCCCATTGAAGCACCAGTAACGATTGCCACTTTGTCCTTAAGTCTCATTTTTCTTCTCCTTTTACTTTGATTTTACCCGTAAATTTTCTGTTTCAACCTCGTTAATGTTTAAGTCCGCTGAAACCTCAACACCGTAGACATTTTTAGCCCTCTCACGACTAATTAAGCCCTCAGAGACATCTTTTAGAACTAAGTTAGGATCTCTTGTTTTTGGATCACCATACCCACCACCACCACATGCTATTGAAATAAGTGTCTCTCCGTCTTCAATCCATACTTGAGAACACTGTTCAAGTTTATTTATCTTTCCATCTTTTGCCTTTAGCCGTTGGTCTGAAGGGGCAGCATTCCCTCCGCCTCGAGCCCCCAGAGGTACATTAATATTTCCATCTGCAACAAAACCAGCCTCCATGCCACAATTTACTGGACTGATTTCAACTTCTATCCCAGGCGCTCCCCGAAATCGCCCTGCTCCCTCTGAATCCTTAATTAGCCTTCTAGTATGAACGTGAAGCGGTGTATAAACTTCGTCCAACTCCACCGAGTCAATATAACACATACCTCCATTTCCAGCATGTAACATTGTCATCCAAGCATCTTGGAATGGAGATCCAGCCCCAGCAGTATGTCCTAAAAATAGCTGATTAACAAAAGGCTTACGTGTCCTAGGATCAACACCCGAGACAACAGAGGTAGAGGGAGGGCAAAAGCAGCCTATTTCACCCATACCTAAACCATCACTAATAGCAGCCATTGCTCTCATCGTAGAGTTTTGCACCCTATCTGCTAGATTAGTAGTAGATGCCGAACAACTTGTTGGATGCTTGGGTATGCCAACAACACCATCTTCCTTAAGGTTAATAGCAATTCGTCTAAAAGAACCTGCGTTCTTAGGCACCGAATTATCTATGGAATTAAATATGCCAATCATTGTAGATGTTCTTGTACACGCCTCGGAAACATTTAAACCACAAGCTAGCGCATCGGGGTTTTCTGTTAAATCCACTTCTATTGTTGAGCTATTTGGAGAAATTTTTACCTTAGATGTAATCGTGATTCCGTCTTTTGGTGTTCCAGGAATAGCATCG
The DNA here is from genome assembly GCA_002701455.1 of Rhodospirillaceae bacterium. GTDB lineage: Bacteria > Pseudomonadota > Alphaproteobacteria > Thalassobaculales > Thalassobaculaceae. The sequence continues at coordinate 3,124 of NZVJ01000053.1, read as the reverse complement.
TGAGTTGACTGCGCAGTCGCTGTTCCACCTTTCATACCTTTTATTGCAGAAATCATACGCTGCTCCGAATAATCAAACCATTGGTCAGTAAACTCATGCAACAAATTCCAACCTGTTTCGTCACCAATAGCCAACATTTCTTTTTCACCTATAAAGACTGCTCCAAGCATTGCCAAAAAATCTCCATACCACTGATCTGGAACTCGTATGCGCATACGGCACATTCGAATTATGTCGTCTATAGGCTTATAATCTTCTACCACCTTTACCGCCGGAAATATCAAGGCACCCTCCTCATAGACATCCCTTGCAGTGCCATGATAAGTTGTTGGTATAGAGTTCCCAATGTCCGCCTGATGTGCCTTCGCTATAAGCGTAAAATGATGAATGCCTTTATCATCAATTACAGGCATCAACAAAGTGTGATCAGCAGGATGGGAGTCTCCATGATATGGCGAGTTATGTAAAAATACATCACCCTTTTTCAAGTCAGGGTGAAATTCATGCATTGATCTTGCCATCAAATCTGGTCCCGACAGGACGTGGATTGGAAGGCTTTCTTCTGCTGTCAGCAATTCGCAATCCCGAGTGACTATACAACATGAAAAATCTTTAGCACGATTTAGAACACCGCTCCTACCCGTACGTAAGAGCGTATTTCCCATTTTTCTGCAAATACCCCCAAGCCTATTTGAAAGAATAGAGAGCTTTCCCCCGTCCAGCTTGTTTGCTCTACCATTATTCATTTTAATCTCCGTTTTTAGGGCCAGATAATAACACTGTTGTTTTCTGAAACTTGGTAACTTGCCTCTGGATCAATAACAATTGTTGTAAACGGTGTCTCTACAATTGCGGGACCTAGGTCTTTCTTGCCAGTTACTATGTTCCCTAATTTTTTTATCGGTGTACTTAATTCTCCATGCCCATCAAAATAAACCAAACGACGCTCGTCACTTTTATCTGAGGCTGAAAAAGTGACATTTCTTACTCCATCTTCGGCACGCATCTGACAGCTTACAGCGGCTGTCCAACACACCATCTCAACAGACGAGTCTGGATCACTAATTGCAAAAATGTCATTATGGACTTCATGAAAATCATCAACTAACTGTTCAAGTGTATATTTCTTTCCAAATTGAAAATCACGAAGAGGCACATCAATTTCCCATACTTGGCCTGCATATCGAGCTTCGACCGTATATTCTATCTTTGAGCTAACCGACCCTTTGCCCGCGCTATCTATAAATTCCTTTGCTCTAGCCTCTAAAGTTTTTAGGTTGTTATTAACACCCTTGGCATCCCAATTATCTGATGTAGCAAAAAATACTGACCTAAATTCTGAAGTTAAGTCAGAGATGGCTGCTCCATAAGCACTTAAACCCGCGCCAGTAACGGGAATTAGTAATTTTGGACAACCAAGGCGCCTAGCTATAAAAGTAGAATTTAAGCCTGCCGCGCCGCCTCCGCCTATTAACAAGGATTCAGCGGGGTCTATTCCTTGGTTTACGGTTATTTCAGAGATAGCTTGCACCATATTTTCAGTCGCCACACTTACGATCGAAGCTGCAGCACTATTTATTTCTAATCCAAGAGGTCTAGCAATTTGCTCTTCGATTACCTCACGAGCCAAGTTGGTATTTAGATTCATTTCACCTCCCAGAAAATAGGACGGATCTATATAACCTAAAACCAAGCATGCATCTGTTAAAGTAGCCTCCGTGCCACCCATATCGTAGCATACTGGGCCCGGGACGGCTCCCGCACTACCAGGACCAACATGTAAAATTCCTCCTTCATCAACTTTGGCAATCGACCCCCCTCCAGCCCCTACACTTTTAATGTCTATTGAGGGAAAACCTGTCATATGACCTCGAAATGACTGACCTATCCATGTTTCCCGCGTTTTAGGAATTCTATTTTTCCTTACTAAACTAACATCATATGTTGTTCCACCCGTATCAGCTACTATTAAACTATCCTCATCACATTCAAGTTGAGCATAATATCTGCCGGCAATTGGTGCCATGGATGGACCAGAGTTTATCGCATGTATTGGGGCGGACGCCATTTCCTCAGCCTCAATCATCCCACCTTGTGAGGTCAAAACTAGGGTCTTACCAGAAAAACCCTCACTTTGCAGCCGATGGGTTAGGTTTTTTAAATAATCCGTCATCAAAGGTTTTAGAGAAGCATCTATTGAGGTTGCCGATGCTCGCCTATATTCTCTGAGAGCTGGATTAAGTTTGTGAGATAGAGAAAATGGAACATCTGGCAAGTGCTCTGTTATAAGTTCACCGACCCTAATCTCATGAACTGGGTTAGCAATAGACCAGAGGAAACATACTGATATTGCCTCAAGCCCAACATCTCGAGCTTGATCTAATAATTCCAAGAAAACACCTTCTTCCAGAGGTGTAATAACCTCACCATTACTATTTATTCTCTCAGGAACTTCAAAAGTAAGCGACCGCGGTATGTAGGGCTCTGGATAAGGAACCTTAAAATTAAATGGTTCAATCCTCCCGCCCTCTCTAATTACGAGTATATCTGGGTGGCCTTTAGTAGTAAAAAAACCTGTCTTAGCAGTATTACCAGTTATTATCGCGTTAATCGCGTGTGTTGTCCCATGAATAAACATTTCTCCTTCCTTGAGCAGATCTGATAGGTCCAAACCCCTATCTTCAGCCGCTAAACGAAGTGCGTTAATTGCCCCAACAATTGGGTCATCGGGTGTTGTTGCTGCCTTATACATAGAGAGACACCCTGTTTCATCCTCGACAATTAAATCTGTAAAGGTGCCTCCGGTATCACACGCAAATCTCAACATGCCCTCCCTGAACTATATGAATTACTTTTTTTAAAATAAAATTGGGGCTATAAATACAGTATGTTGTCCCTTGTCAGTAGATGCAACAAAAAGGATTGAAACAGTGATAAAAACAATATCCCCACTGGAAGTAGGTATCTGCGTAAATAATCTTGAGCAGATGATTAGTTTTTACAATGAAGTATTAGGTTTTCAACTCGTTAGCCAAATAGAGGTAGAGGCTGGAAAAAGTAAAGAAACCGGTTTTACAAAAGGTGGCTACACTATTGTTCGCTTACAAACAAATTACGGAGAACG
>NZVJ01000052.1 GCA_002701455.1 Rhodospirillaceae bacterium | reverse complement strand
TCAAGTGCGTTATTGACAGCCATCACATCACTCCTAGTCTAATTTTTTTCAATGATAAGATGCCCGAATTCATTCTGTTGAAACGAATAGGCGCTGGGTACAATTGTAGTTGTTTGACTTTCCACTATTGCAGCCGGTCCAGGATATTTTAATTCTGGGCTCAATTGACTCCTTTTATAGACAGAGGCATTCACAAAATCTGACAAAGCTGGGTCGAATATTTTTCGTGTTGAATTAGCGCCTGGTGTCGAGTTATTACCTGCTGTTTGTGATGATTGAGTTGATGAGTGAACCGGCGCGCTTACAGAAAGTGTCCAGCTTAAAACTTCTGGTTTTTGGCCAGGGACAGATCGTCCGTAAAGATTTGAATATTCTGTTTCAAATAATTCACGCAGCGTGTCTGCATCTTTTGCCTCTAAATCCCGCAGAGGCACCGGAACAACAATTTCATGCCCCTGTCCTTCATACCGCATATATGCAAGCCTTTGTTCAGTTAGCTCAGAGGCACCCGCTCCAGAGGCTACAATTTCCCGGGCTTCTTCAGACATTTCTTTCATGAGCCTATTCACAATATCAGGATCAAAGTTCTGCAAGCTTATGTAGCGACTTCGAACGACTTCGTAAGATATTGGAGCTCTTAGAAAACCTATTGCCGATCCTACCCCTGCTCCTGAGGGAATGATGACTTTATTAATATCAAGCTTTTCTGCAAGTCTTAGTGCGTGCAAAGGTGCTGCTCCCCCAAACGCGATCATCGACCTAGCACTGATATCTTTTCCCCATTCAATAGCGTGAACACGTGCCGCATTGGCCATATTTTCATCAACAATCTCCGATACACCAAAAGCCGAAAGGGAACCATTAAGTTCTAATTGCTCACCTACGGCAGTCCGCAAAGCTAAATCTGCCTTGTCAGGATCGAGTTTAACTGCACCACCTGCGAAATCCTTGGGGTCTATACGGCCTAAGATAACATCTGCATCCGTGACGGTGGGGTCCTTGCCTCCTTGATTATAGCATGCAGGACCAGGCAAAGCCCCAGAGCTTTCCGGCCCGACTGATATACGCTTCATTTCATCTACTTTTGCAATGGAACCGCCTCCTGCTCCAATTTCAACCATCTCAATGGCCGGGATTCGAAGTGGAAGTCCGCTACCCTTTAGATTTCTGTAGACACGCGCCACTTCAAAAGTTCTGGTCATTTGCGGAGTGAAGTCGTCAATTAGACAGATTTTTGCAGTCGTACCTCCCATATCGAACGACAACACATTATCTATCCCGCACTCCTTAGCTATTTCAGCGGCTAAAATAGCGCCGCCCGCTGGTCCTGACTCAACAAGTCGAACCGGAAATTTAATTGACGTGTCAAGTGTTGTTAATCCGCCGCCAGATGTCATTAATAAGAATGGGCACTTAAAACCCATTTTCTTCAACTCTATATCCAGCTCCCTCAGGTAACGCGACATTAAAGGCTGAACGTAAGCATTTGCACAGGCTGTAGACTGTCTTTCATATTCTCGAATCTCAGGACAAACTTCGCTCGAGAGTGTAATAGAAAGTTCCGGTCGATTGGCCGATAATCTCTCGGCTATCTTTTCTTCATGCTTAGAATTCGCGTAAGAATGAATCAAACCAATTGCAATGGCTTCTATTTCATTCTTATCAATCATTGGCAGTAATTGCTCTATTGATTTTTCTTCAAGTTTAATTAAAACCTCTCCATTTACATTCATTCTTTCCTTAATGCCCCACCGCAAATACCTCGGCACCAGTGGCTGGGGTCGATCTATGTTGATGTCATACTGTTCAAATCTATTTTCCTGAGCCATTTCAACAGAGTCTCTAAGCCCTTCGGTTGTTATCAAAGCGACTTTGGCACCTTTACGTTCTATCAGGGCATTTGTTGCTAATGTGGTCCCGTGGATTAGTATTTGAATATCGCCAGGCGAGATATTTGCCTCTGATAGCGTAGAACGTATACCACTCAGTACTCCTTGCTCCGGATTTTCCGGAGTTGTGAGAACTTTAGCCGTAGTCATTCCGTGTGCGTGCTCAAGAGCTATATCCGTGAATGTCCCGCCTACATCGACTGCTATTCTTACGCTATCCATAAGTCCACCCATATTCACAAACTATTTTAATTTCATTACGATAAACCTTGAAGGTTCTTAACCCTCAACACCTGTCAGTTTATAGTCCTTAAATTGTTCTCTAAGTGTCATTTTTGAAATCTTACCCGTCGCAGTATGGGGTAACTCGTCNACAAACACTACATCATCAGGTAGCCACCATTTGGCAACTTTATCTTTTAAATATTCGTGTATATCCTGCAAGCNCAACGATACCCCTTTTTCAGCAACAGCTATCAAAAGCGGCCGTTCATCCCATTGTGGATGATACGCCGAGATAACGCCNCATTCTAAAATAGAAGGATGGCCTTGTGCGGCATTCTCTAGGTCAATAGAGCTGATCCATTCTCCTCCGGACTTTATTAAGTCTTTAGTTCGGTCTACCAGCATCATAAAGCCTTCCGGCGTGATTCTAGCGACATCTCCTGTTCTGAGCCATCCATCTTCAGTCATTGCAGCAGAACTCGCTTCCTCGTCTTCGTGATAACCATCTATTATTGCATGGCCNCTCACCTGTAATTCACCAAATGCTTCTCCATCGTGTGGCAATAATTCGCCGTTTTCATCGACTATTCTCATATCCACCGTGTACATGCGGCGTCCTTGATACGTTTTTAATTCCACCTTTTCATCATTTGACAGGTTTTCGGCCTCGGAACCTAGGGTAGTTGTCGAACCGATAGGACTGCATTCGGTCATACCCCAGCCATGGGTGACATCAACATTAAACTCTGTTTCCAGTTCCTCTATCATTGATTTCGGTACAGCCGATCCCCCGGAAAGCATGAAGGAAAAGTCTTTTGGTTTTCTTTTTTGCTTTCTCATNTCTGCCAATAGACCAAGCCAAATTGTTGGCACTCCCCATGCTGCTTTTACTTTTTCTTTATCCATTAGTGAGAAAAGGCTTGCGCCATCAAGCGATGGACCTGGAAAAACTAATTTTGCTCCAACCAAAGGCACGGCAAAAGGAAGCCCCCANGCGTTTGCATGAAATAATGGGACAACGGGNAGAACAGTTGACNACGGCGTAAGCCCCACATCCGCTGCNAAAGTGAGCATGCCGAAGGTATGCAATAATATTGAACGATGCGAATAGAGCACACCCTTTGGATTTCCTGTTGTCCCGGATGTGTAACATAGAGAAGATGCAGCTCTTTCGTCTAATGACGGCCATGTTATNCTTGANTTTTCCGGAGATATAAGCTCTTCAAAGCATAAAGCCTTNGGCAAAGACGTGTCAGGCATATCATCCCGGTTGCATAGAATAACGTACATCAAATCACTTGGGAGACGATCGATCAGTTTNTCGATTATTGGAACAAATGTTTTATCAATAAATATNATTCGGTCTTTTGCGTGGTTTATTACGTAAATAATTTGATCTGCGAACAGACGAGGATTTATTGTATGGCAAACGGCCCCAATGCCAGTAATGGCATAGTATAACTCAAAATGCCGGTATCCGTTCCATGCCAAAGTAGCAACCCTGTCACNTTCGCCTATCCCTAGCTTTTTAAGCGCATTTGCCAACTGACATGTTCGTCGATGTGAGTCACCATAAGTATACCGATGCAAATGTCCTTCAACCGTTTTTGAAACTATCTCGGAAGAACCCCTTACGTCCGCAGCATAATCGATTATACTCGAAATTAATAACGGCATATCCATCATACGACCATTAAGCATTTAGATCTCCCTTGTATAAACTACCTTCCACCATCCTTCGATCATTAAGCAAAATGGGTACTTTGACCATTAAAAAAGAAGATTTAACAACACATCTTTAAAAAATGGTATTTACGGATTTTATGAGCAATACCCGAACTTGCTACTTAGCGAACAAAGAAGACAGCTCCTTTGTGATACCTTGGTCCGTTATATTTCTTGTTAAAAAGGTTACTGAAACACGGTTACTTCTTAAAACGGAAATATCTTCATCATTATCTGGCTGTCCATGGTCTTTAGAAAGATAGAGCCACATATATTCCTGCTGGCGAAGATCTGTACGTTTTTCGATCAAAGGACTGACCCTCGTGGTCTGACCTTGTTGAGAGACAGATATACCCTTAACCTCCCCAGAGGATACAGCGGGAACGTTTATATTTGGAACAAACCCCCATGGCCAATTCTGATTACCAATTAATATTTTTAGAATTCCAGGAAGCCACTCCTTTGATGTTTCCCAAGGTATATTATCTCTCTTTTTCCAGGCTTGACTTAGCGCTACGCCCGGTAATCCCAGTACGTTTGCTGTCATCGCCGCACCAACTGTACCACTAAATCCGACGTCGCCGCCTATATTAACGCCAGCATTAACCCCAGACACCACTAAATCAATTTTTTTATCTTTTAACACCTCACCAACCCCAACCATCACACAGTCAGCCGGTGAACCAGTAACTGAATACCTGTTTTTTCCGTGCCTGATTATCCGCAGCGGTTTATGAAGATTAATTTGTCGAGAACCACCACTGCAATCCGAATGCGGCGCTACCGTCCACACCTCGTTTGCTATACATCCAGCAACTCCTTCTGCAATACTGAGCCCAGGCGCGTCTATGCCGTCGTCATTTGTGACCAAAACACGTTCAAGGCGCTTGAATTCGGTACTCGGCATTTTGTGCATCCTTTATTTATTTAAAATTAAAAAAGGGAAGAAAGTCTTTGATAATCATAGAAGTCTTTTTTTAAACTAAATATCTTGTTTTTGATAGACAAAGAGAAAATTTTGGATGGCTTAGATGGATAGATTAACTAATAAAGTCGGACTAATAACGGGTGCCGCATCCGGTATCGGTCTAGCCACGTGTGAACTATTACTAAAGAATGGCGCTACCGTCATAATGTCAGACTTGTCCCATAGTGAAGGGCAAAACAAAGCCAGTAAACTAGGCAACAGAGCAGTCTTTGAAACTCTTGATGTTACGTCTGAAGAAGGGTGGATAACCATTCGTAATAAATTGCTAAAAAGATATTCTGGGTTNGATTTCATTGTCAATAACGCAGGCGTNGGCACCCCAGGATCTATAGAGGAAACGAGCCTGGATCAATGGAGACAAATTCACGCCGTTAATTCGGAGGGCCCATTTTTGGGGTGCAAGTATGGCTTGGAGTTAATCAAGAAGAATGGGCGGGGAGGCTCAATTGTAAATATCTCAAGCGTTGCCGGGATTATTGGCGCACCAAATCTTGCAGCTTACTGTTCATCAAAAGCATCTGTAAGGCTTCTTACTAAATCAGTAGCATTGCACTGCGCAAGGAAAGGGTATGGGATTAGATGTAACTCTGTACATCCCTCCTATACTGATACACCAATGGTTGATGAGATAGTCGCGGAGCACCGAAGTCCAGAAAAATATAAAATAGCACTTGAGACNGCCTCTCCAATGGGACGTTTGGGAACGCCGCATGATGTTGCGGGAGCAGTTTTGTATTTAATTAGTGACGAATCTAAATTTGTAACTGGAANCGAAATTGTTGTAGACGGAGGTTTAACAGCAACTTAACTTCGAAATAAACACAGAGATTATAGAGATAGGAATTTATTAATGTTTGATTTAAGNGGGAAAGTCGCCGTAGTGACTGGGTCAACAAAGGGCATTGGTAAATCAATTGCCCACAATATGGCNGCCCTAGGGGCAAAAGTTGTAATATCTAGCCGTAAAGCTGACGCATGCGAGCATGTCACAAAGGAGCTNGCCGACCAGGGCTTTGAAGCGAAGTCNATACCATGTCACATCGGCCGAAAAGAAGATTTGGAAAGACTTGTTTCAGAGACCTGCAAGGAATTCGGCAAAATAGATATTCTAGTTTGTAATGCCGCTACTAATCCCGTTTTTGGACCTATGCAGAAAGCAAGTGATGACGCCTATGATAAAATCATGGATACAAACGTCAAAAGCGTTTTTCAATTATGCAAACTAGTTTGTCCCGACATGGCTAAACGGAAAGATGGCGTTGTTATCATTATATCCAGTATAGGTGGTTTTAAGGGCAGTAAAAACCTTGGGCTTTATTCGTTATCCAAAGCAGCAGAACAACAATTAGTTCGAAATCTTGCTGTAGAATGGGGACCTCATAATATCCGGGTTAATGCCATAGCTCCTGGATTGATAAAAACCGATTTTGCTCGTGAGCTTTGGGAAGACCCTAAAAAAACAGAGGCTGTCGAGCGTATAACGCCCCTGGGAAGACTGGGCGATCCAGACGATATAGGACTTTTAACGGCAAGTTTAGCAACACGAGCGGGCAATTATCTTACTGGACAAACAATTACGATAGACGGTGGCCGGATGATCACCGACCCATCCTAGGGGAATTACAATGACAAAGCTTATTCCTGTGAGCGAAGTGCATAAATTTGACGAAAACCGCTTAGCGCAATACTTGACTTCTGTTGGTTTGAATGAGTTTGAAAATGGTCTGGAAGCCAAACAGTTTCAAGGGGGACAGTCTAATCCGACATTTACTATTGATGGAAAGAAAAGCCGCTACGTCCTTAGAAAAAAACCCCCCGGCAAATTATTACCCTCTGCTCATCTAGTGGAACGTGAATACCGTATTATGAAGGCGCTATCACAAACTGACGTACCCGTTCCAAAAATGCATCACCTTTGCGAAGACCCAGCTATTGTCGGCACAGCCTTTTTTATAATGGATTTTTTAGAAGGCAGGATTATTGACGACACTTCCCTGCCTGGTGATTTTTCTGCCGCTGAGCGGATTGCTATCTTTGACTCTATGAATAAAGCACTTGCCGCCCTTCATACGGTAGACTTCAAGAAAATAGGGCTCGAAGATTATGGAAAACCAGAAAATTATATTGGCAGGCAAATAGATCGGTGGACAAAGCAATTCGAAGCTGCAAAAACGGATCCTATCCCCGCAATGGATTCACTAATTGAATGGCTTCCGCAGAACCGTCCGCACAAGGACGAGGTTTCTATTGCACACGGCGATTTTAGGATGGGCAATCTAGTTTTACATCCAACGAAACCAGAGGTAGTGGCAGTGCTTGACTGGGAACTGTCTACATTAGGACACCCTTTAGCTGACTTAGCATATAACTGTATGCCCTACAGTCTTCCGTGTGATGGCACATCTTTGAATGGGCTAATCGGACTGAACTTTAAAGATCACGGTATCCCTGAACTCAGCGATTACGTTAGTACCTATGCAAAGAGAACGGGCAAAGACTCCATACCAGACTTCAACTTTTTTTTGGCTTTTTCGTGCTTTCGATTAGCCTCTATATGCCAAGGCGTTTACGCCCGCGGCCTCCAAGGCAATGCCAGTTCTGAAAACGCTATTGAAGTTGGAGCAAAAGCTCCCCGGCTTGCAAAGATTGGATGGGAGATAGCACAAAGCAAGTGACTTCTTAATCAGTCATTTTTTCTAAATTCCGCTTTAGCTATTGCCTCCAGATGGACTTCGTCCGGTCCATCAGCAAGACGCAGCGTTCTGTTAGAGCCGTAGGCATAGGCAAGTTTGAATTCTTGGCTCACACCCCCTCCCCCATGGACTTGGATAGCCTCGTCGATAATTTCACAAGCCATTCTTGGAGCAGCAACTTTAATCATCGCTATCTCTTTTCGTGCAGCCTTATTACCGACCGTATCCATCTTGTGGGCAGCGTATAAAACCATTAAGCGTGTCTGGTCAATCTTAATTCTGGCCTCGGCGACTTTATGTCTAAGCGCACCTTTCTCAGATAACTTAGTTCCAAAAGCCACCCGTGAGTTTGCTCTAGTTTTCATAGCTTCCAGTGCCCTCTCGGCTTGGCCTATGCATCTCATGCAATGGTGAATACGGCCGGGCCCAAGACGTCCCTGAGCTATCTCAAAGCCGCGCCCCTCACCGAGAAGCATATTGCTTGCTGGGACCCGAACATTTTCAAATGTCACATCACCGTGACCATGAGGCGCATGGTCATAACCAAAAACCGTTAGAGCTCTATTTACGGTAATGCCCTTAGTCTCGACAGGCACAAGAATCATTGATTGTTGCTTATGTTTTTCAGCCGTCGGATCGGTCTTTCCCATGAAGATTAGAATTTTACACCTTCTGTCTAGAATACCAGATGTCCACCATTTTCTTCCATTTATAACATATTCATCGCCATCTCTTACAATGCTTGACTCGATATTCGTGGCATCTGATGAAGCTACCGCTGGTTCAGTCATAGCGAACGCAGAGCGAATTTCACCGTCTAAAAGCGGTTTAAGCCATCGCTCTTTATTTTCCTCGGTGGCGTAGCGCTCCAATACTTCCATATTGCCCGTATCAGGAGCAGAACAGTTAAACACTTCAGATCCAAAATGAACACGTCCCATTACTTCACTAATTGGCGCGTACTCCAAATTAGTAAGCCCGGCTCCCTTGTCTGATTCCGGCAGAAACAAATTCCATAATCCGGCCGCTTTTGCCTTTGCTTTTAATTCATTGAGAATTGGCGGGCAATCCCAACGGTCATCCGCCTCTTCTATCTGTTGATAATACAATGCCTCATTCGGCATAATATGCTCATCCATAAATTCCTGAACCCGCGCGCGCAGTTTAGTGGAACGCTCAGACATTTCGGGTATCATTTAAATCTCCTTT
>NZVJ01000051.1 GCA_002701455.1 Rhodospirillaceae bacterium | reverse complement strand
GTCTTTATTGAAGCTTTCTCAAAACACTACTTTTTGTCGGGATGGGTGTTACCGCACCATACCCTTCCACTGATAGTCCAGCTGCTGTCACGGCGTACCTTCCTGAGTCTAATGGAGAGTATCCTTTGGACAATTGTGAGAGGAATGCACCATCAAAAGTGTCTCCAGCTCCACTGGTATCAACTGCATCGACGCTAATTGGCCGGATGGTTTCAACTTTATCTTCAAATGCAATTACCGCACCTTGTTCGCCACACTTTAGTGCGAGCACCTGCGGGTTAAAATCCAAATAAAAATCGACAATATCTTCAATGGAACTTTTTCCGCTTAGCACTCGCGCTTCATCGAGACTTGGAAGCAAAATATCTGCTTGCTTTGCCGTTTCATGTATCACATCCCTCGCCCGTTTAAGATCCCATAGATTTAAGCGTAAATTGGTGTCATAGGATATTCTAACTTTATTTTTTTTTGCAAAACTTATGGCGTGGGCGCATGTTGCTGCTGCAGTTCCGCTAATAGCTTGACTGATTGCAGATAGATGTAGAAATTTCGATTTCTTAATTAAGGTTTTTGGAAGATCATCTGACGTCAGCCTGCTTGCAGCCGATCCGGTTCGGTAATAGGTAAAGTCGCGTCCGTTGCCCGATGGCTCTATGAAATAGATACCTGTTGGAAATTCATCAAAAACTGCGACGCCAGAAATATCGATGCCCTCCTTTTTCCAAAGATCTATAGCAAAGCGACCAAACCGGTCATCCCCAACTGCGGTTATGTAAGCAACTGCAGCACCCTGCCGGGCGGCAGCTATGGCACAATTCGATGTATCCCCGCCTAACCCCTGAATGTATAGGTTTTCTTCTTCATCAGTTTGAACACGCGTAAATTCAACCATTGGTTCACCTAGGCAAATAAGATCTATATCTTCAGACAACATTGATACTCCAACTCGTTCCTGGAAAATCCCAGCTATGATTAGATTAAAATATTGTTGCTTGCCCCTAACTTTATCTTTACGGGCTTGCTAACATTGCAATCCAACTAAATTTTATCAAGAGGCTCTAAATGGCTAAAACTGATATAACTGCTGCTGATCTAAAAAAATTAACCGATTGGGATACTCCTACAATCTGTAACGGCCTTGAACATTTAAGTTCCGATTATCGCGTGAAAAGCTTTACCGTCGAACAAATGCAATGTTTTGACCCGTCCCTACCGCCAATTATTGGCTACGCCAGAACCGCTATGATACGCTCTATGACACCGCCTGAGGGTCAGCCCGAAGAAATTCGGGAAAAGAGAGCTCGGTACTATGAGACCATTGCTGCGGAGCCTAATCCCTCTATAAGCGTAATTCAAGACCTCGATCCCACCCCAGGATTTGGTGCGTTTTGGGGAGAAGTAAATACTGCTATTCATAAGGGATTAGGATGTTTAGGTGTCGTAACAAACGGCTCATTTAGAGACATAGATGCATGTGCGCCGGGCTTTCAACTGTTAGGCGGAAAGGTCGCGCCAAGCCACGCTTGGGTTCACCTTGTTGACATAGAATGTGAAGTAAATATTTTTGGAATGGCGGTAAAACCAAATGACATTATTCACGCGGATCGTCATGGAGCAGTTGTAGTCCCAGCGGATTGCGTCAAAGAATTACCTGCTGCTATAGATGTTCTAACGCGAAGGGAGGCCGTGATCCTTGACGTAGCTCGTTCACCTGGCTTCAACGTCGATATTCTAAAAAAAGCAATGGCAGATTCTGCTGAAATACATTGAGGTTAAAAATGGCGACAACTAGCAACAAAAAACGTGTTTTGGTTATTCAACCGCTACATCCAGCTGGGATGGAAATGCTTCGAGCGCGAGATGATATTGAGATCATTGAGTGTGACTCTCTCGACGAAAACATCATTGCAGAGGCGGCAAAGGACGTTCACGCTATGACCGTTAGGGGCGCAACTATCACACGTCGGATCATGTCGCAGGCTCCTGATCTAATGGTGGTTTCTCGACATGGTGTCGGATATGATGCAGTCGATCTTGGTACTCTTAATGAGCGTAATATACCACTTTGCATTGCTATTCATTCCAATATGATATCTGTCGCAGAACAAGCAATGGCCCTATTGCTGGGATTAGCAAAGGATGTATTTTATTACGATGAAGTAACCAGAACTGACGATTGGAGTGCCAGATTTCCAACTCGCGCTGTGGACTTAGATGGAAAAAATCTATTAATTGTTGGATTTGGGCGAATAGGCAAGCAGGTTGCAAAAAGAGCACTAGGGTTCGACCTCAGGGTATTCGGCTACGATCCCTACGTTGATGATAAGATCCTTAAAGCAGCCAATGTTCAGCCCGTGCACGACTTTAAAGAAATATTGGGTGAAATGGATGCAGTAGCGATTCACTGCATGAAAACTCAAGAGACGACCAATATGTTTTCAGAAGCAGAATTTAAGAAAATGAAACCAGATGCATTTGTGGTGAATTGCGCAAGGGGCGGAATAATTGATGAAGACGCACTATATAATGCTCTTACGAGCGGCGAAATAAAAGGAGCTGGGCTCGACGTACTGCTGGATGAGCCATCATCTGCAGATCATCCGCTGTTCAGTTTAAAGAATGTATTGCTTAGTCCCCACATTGCTGGCGTCACAGTTGAGTCAACCCGGAGAATGGCAACTCAAACCGTCGACAACGTGTTAAAAGTTTTTGACGGTAATGTTGACCCCGAATGTGTCGTTAACCAAGATGTATTGAATTTTTAAAGATAAAGTTGAGATTAAGGGGAGAGATTTTATGAAAAGTAGACTTCGAGAAACCTGGGATTCTGGAAAACCTGCACTCAATGGCTGGCTCGGTATACCGAGCACTTTTTCAGCTGAGATTATGTCGCACCAGGATTTCGACTCAATTACGATCGACCTGCAACACGGTCTTACTGACTATTCAATAGCTGTTCCCATGATGCAGGCCATGTCGGCCAGCGACGCCACAATGCTGTGCCGGGTACCTTGGCTAGAAGCCGGAATTATTATGAAACTCCTCGACGCAGGGGCAATGGGGATAATTTGTCCCATGATAAATTCTCGAGAAGAAGCCGAGGAATTTGTTGGCGCCACACTCTATTCTCCTGATGGCTATCGAAGCTCAGGGCCAGTAAGAGCTAATATAATTCACTCTGACTATCATAACTCAGCCAACGACCAGATTATTAGTCTAGCAATGATAGAGACAGAACAGGCAGTTGAAAACGCGGAAGCGATTTGCTCAACGCCCGGTCTAACAGGCATTTACGTAGGCCCAAGTGATCTTGCTATTTCCATGGGAGAAGATCCTGGCCTCGATAGAAAACCTGGCAAAGTCTACGATGCTATACAGCACGTTTTAAAGACTGCTAAAGCAGCAGGTATACGTGCAGGACTTCATTGTATGGACCCTGATTATATTAAAAAAATGTATGAGTGCGGTTTTGACTTTGCGTCGCTATCAAATGACGTTCGTTTATTAACGCAAGTTGTATCATCACAGATCAGCGCCGTTCGTTCATAAAAAAGGTAAAATTATGTCAGTAATCGAGAATGCCGATGGTTCCGTCACGGTACCCGCAGAACCCTTAAAGTCCATCATTTCAGAAACCTTCAGTAAGTTGGGTTGTTCGAGAGCAGAGGCCACAAGAATAGCGGAAAGATTAGCTGGAGCTAATCTCAGAGGACATGACAGCCATGGTGTAATCAGAGCACCTAGATACGCAAATTATCTTCAGGAAGGTACGCAAGTAGCGGATGTTCAGGTTGACATAAAAATAGAGAATGAAACGCTAGCAGTGATAGATGGTAAATTTGGTTTTGGACAAACCGTAGGCGAGCAAACTGTAGATATTGGAACAAAAAAAGCAGTTAAAAATGGAATTGCCATTACAGCTCTACAGAACTCTGGTCATTTAGGCCGTATTGGCGATTGGGCGGAACGTGCTGCAGAAAAGGGACTAGTATCCATACATATGGTTAATGTTAGAGGTAGTTTGATTGTCGCGCCATTTGGGGGCATAGACAGGCGTATGAGCACCTCTCCATTTTGCGCGGGTATCCCAATGAACAATGGCGAAGAGCCAATAATTCTCGATATGGCAACCTCGGTAGTAGCCGAGGGGAAAGCACTCGTTGCACTTAAGGGAGGCAAGCCTTTGCCAGAAGACGCTATCGTGACAGAGGACGGCAAAATTACCGGCGATCCTAACCCATTGTACGGAGAAACAAAACAAGGGATGTTTCCAAACCCAAACGAAGGACCAGGCGCTCTCCGGGCTTTTGGAAATCACAAAGGATCAGGTTTAAATTTCCTGATGGAAATGATGGCAGGAGCGTTAACTGGATCAGGCTGCGCAGGAACAATTAGTGAGCCTAAAAGAAGATTTTGCAATGGAATGTTTTCCATCTATCTCTCTCCAGAAGCATTTGGCCATTCTGACGACTCATTCGTAAGCGAAGTCCGATCATATGTTGAATTTCTTAAGAGTTCACGGCCTACCGAACCAGGCGGGAAGGTTTTAATACCAGGAGAAAAAGAACGGCAAACAATGACAGAAAGATTAGAAAATGGGCTTCCATTAGCACAAGAAGCGTGGAAAGATATCCTCAACACTGCAAGAAATGCGGGAATATCTCAAAGTACAATTGATCATATCTTGAATTAAGCCATCACTTTTTCTGATTCTTACGCCACGTCCACGGAGGAATAAAATTATATTCCCATAAGCCCCTATCATTTAGTCGAGCTTGCTTCTCTACGTCCAAAAAGTCGGTACTTTCTTGCTTGTATGCTAAAGCCCATCCAGCCCTAACAATCGCCCCGTTCAGAATTTTATCACCCATGTAACACAAAGCGGTAATCTGATTCTCAGAGTCTTTTTCAAAATCAACACACACAAGCTCGCTTCGTTTAATAATAGCCCGCACCGCGTTACGAGCCAGAACGCCGCAATCTACCGACTGACCATTCTTTTTTTCACAGGGCTGGTCTAACTCTGGCGCATCTATACCCCATAGCCGAAAGGTAAACTGTTTTCCGTCCTCAATATTCTTTATAGATAACGTATCTCCAGATATGACCTTTGCTCTCCCTGCAACCTCTTCCTGTGAAAAAGCAGAGTCGAAAAAAAGGGACGCACTAATCCCAGTTAAAAACGCTAAAAATAATTTAATTACCATCTTGTCATCCAAATTCAAAAAATGAGTGTCTACAAAATATCAAGCATTCCTTTTTTGACAGGCGGCTTAAATTCTTCGTCAAGTGCGTCACAGTCTATCTTATCTAAGTCGACGCCCCACGCTTCTATATTTTCCTCAACATGTTTTATAGAGCTGGCTTTTGGAATAGAAATTATCCCCTTTCTGCGCAGCGTCCAGGAAATGGCAACCTGGGCTGCTGACAGATTTAACTTTTTAGCAATAGAATTTAGTTTCCTATTATTAAGCAGACGTCCTTGTTCTAGTGGCGAATATGCCATTACGGAAACATTATTTTTGGCGCACCAGGGCAAAAGGTCCCACTCGACCCCACGTCGCATCAAATTATACAAAACTTGATTGGTTTGACAGTCTGATCCGCCTGGTACATCCCAAAGATCTTCCATATCAGAGGTGTCAAAGTTACTTACGCCCCAAGCTTTTATTTTACCACTCCGTTTTAGCTCATGAAAAGCCTCGACTGTACCATTCAAGGGGTGTGGCCCAGGCCAGTGCAGCAGGTACAGGTCGATCATATCTACACCTAAACGTTGCAGGCTATTCTCGCATGCTCTTACAGTGCCTTGTCTGCTGGCATTGTGCGGCAATACTTTTGAGACAACAAAAACCTCCTCCCGTCTTCCCTTGATCGCCTCAGCAACAACTCTTTCTGCACCACCACGAGCATACATTTCTGCCGTATCTATCAAGGTCGCCCCTAGGTCTAAACCGCGCTTTAAAGCTAATGCCTCATTGACAGGATCACCGATCCGCTCACCCATATGCCATGTTCCTAAACCCAAAGACGGGACTTCACGGCCATTTGGAAGAGTGACTGTTGCATTCATTTCAGAGTTCCTCAATTTTTCTTATTATTTGGCGGCCGAACTCTATAGTACCCAAACTACCATTAAGATCACTTGTTAGATTGTCCGGTTGTGTAAATACTTGTTCCATACTGGACCTGACCAATCTAGCAGCCTCCTTAAGAGCATTGCTGTCATTTTTTTCTGCTAACCAGTCAAATAACATCCCAGTCGAAAGTAAAAGCGCTGACGGGTTAGCAATATCTTTACCAGCTATATCAGGGGCTGANCCATGACTTGCTTGAGCGACAGCTTTATTTTCTCCAGCGTTAAGGGAACCTCCTAGCCCAAGTCCGCCAGATAGCTCATTGGCCAAATTTGATAATATATCACCAAACATATTTGAGGTTACGACCACATCAAAGTCACAGGGGTTNCTTACAAACAGAGAGGCTGCTGCATCAACATGTATCTCGTCCACTTGAAGGCCAGGATATGTTTTTGCCNCTTTAATACATTCATCCCTAAACAATCCATCGGAAAGTTTCAATACATTGGATTTTGTTACAATAGTAATTTTTCGCCTGGGTCGCTCGATGGCAATTTTTGCAGCAGCCTCCCCAATCCGCTTGGATCCATCTCGGCTTATTTTTCTAACGGCCATGGCGAGATCGGGCGTAGGCATAAATTCTCCCGAGCCACTGAACATATTTCTATCGGCATAAAACCCCTCAGTATTTTCCCGCACGACTATCATATCCATCCCAGGTGCATTAGAGTTTACACCCTTCCAAGATTTGGCAGGTCGAACATTTGCAAATAAATCAAATTTGCGGCGAAAAGCCGCTGANAAATTAATGCCCCCTTTTTCAGGTGATGGATAGGCAGCACTATCTGAAGGCCCCAAAATTATTCCATCGGCATCTTCAGCTTCCTTGGCTACCTCCGGGGGAAAAGTTGTCCCGTGGCAATCTAAAGCTGTAAAGCCTACGTCTTTTCTAGTTAATTTTATGCCTAAATCAAGCTTGTCATTCAGTTTCTCAACAACATCCGAAACTACATTAGAAATTTCCGGCCCAATTCCGTCNCCTGGAAGAAGTAAAAGTTTCATAAACCATCCCAGTCATAAATTATAATATCGAAACTTCCCTAGTGTTCAACTATGCTCTAAATTTGCAAAAAATTACTGTGTCTTNGTCCACTTTCCATTTGCGTCTTCTTGCCAATAAGCAAGCTTTATACCTTTTTGCTCTTTATACTTTACCCACCTGTGCCTGGCTTCGACTACCGCTTCGCCATCACGTCCATCAAAGAGTTCAAAAACTCTGTCATATACTTCAATTTCGGCTACTGTGGCTCCATCGACTAAGAACAAGTAAGTTGAATTATTTGGGTTTTCGTCCTTATTAGTTATACAAATTGGGTGCTCGGCAGCGCTCCCGTCTTCACTTGTTCCATGAGGCAACCAGGAAGCAGGGTCATACGTCCAAAGCAAATCATCTAATGAACGCACTCTTTCTTCGCTAGATGCAACAATCACTGCTCGCACTCCCGCGTCAAGTGTTCGTTCTAATAACTTAGGAAGAGCACTTTCCAATGATCTTTTAGTAAGATGATAAAAACGAACCTCGGTCATCTGTTTCTATTTATTCTATACCTCATAACTCAGTTTCACCAATTGGTTAAGTGTTCTTACGCCCCAACCGGTCCCTCCCTTGGGGACAGTCGGACTATCTTTAGATGACCAGGCCATTCCTGCTATGTCCAGGTGCGACCATGGACATGTTTCAACAAAGCGTTCAAGGAAGCACGCGGCAGTAATACTTCCCGCAAACCGAGGCCCTGCGTTTTTCATGTCGGCAATATCAGAGTCCATCATCTTATTATAATCTTCTCCTAAGGGCATTCTCCAAATACCTTCTCCAACGGCTTTAGCTGCCTTTTCCATCTCTTGGGCCAGGCTATCATTATTTGAAAAATAGCCACAATTTACCTGCCCAAGCGCAACCATCATTGCCCCGGTCAAAGTGGCTAAGTCAATCATAAATTTGGGTTTAAAACGCCGATTTGTATACCAAAGTGCATCTGCCAATACCAAACGGCCTTCTGCATCTGTATTGATGATCTCGATCGTTTGACCACTCATGGATTTTACTACATCTCCAGGACGTTGGGCGTTCCCATCTGGCATGTTTTCAACTAAACCAACAACTCCGACTGCATTTGTCTTTGCTTTCCGCCCAGCCAGCGCCGCCATTAATCCGGATACTACAGCGGCGCCACCCATATCCCATTTCATATCCTCCATACCAGATGCGGGTTTCAAAGATATACCACCAGTATCGAAACAAACTCCTTTNCCGACAAATGCGATCGGTTTTTCTTCCCGTCTTCCGCCATTCCATCGCAAAACAACCAACTTGCTTTCTCTAGAAGAACCCTGGCCAACACCAAGTAAAGACCCCATACCCAGTTTCGTCATATCTTTCTCACTAAGCACCTCGACTTTAAGTCCTAATTTTCTGAGTGACGTTAATTTTCTTGCAAAACTTTCTGGATAAAGAATATTTGGCGGTTCAGATACTAAATCCCGGGCCAGGAAGATACCTTTTGCTACAGCAGATAGTTCGGAAAAAAGCTTTTTTGCCAACGAATGCTCCTGCACTGNGACATTTAATCTTTTCAGTGTTACATCCTTGTGAAGCTTTTCCTTAGTTTTNTATTTGCCGAATTTATAGGATCTTAGAAGAGCTCCATACGCAAAATGAGCGGCNCGTTTATCAATATTCTTTTTTGCTCTCGCGTGTTCTTCGAATAATACTGTCGCGGTTTTTTCACCGGATTTCTCAAGAGAAGAAAATATTCGTCCTCCTGCCTCTTCACTCCACAGTTCGTCTATTTTGTCGCCTTTTCCTAGTCCGTAGAGTACGATTCGCCTCGTTGGCGTAAATACGTGCAGTAATTGATGGGACTTTCCGGAAAAATTACTGTTTTTCATCGCTGTTTCAATCAATCCACCGCTTTCCCGATCTACCTCACGAGTTTTTTTTAACATCTTATTTTCTTCTAAAACCCCTAAAACCAAGGCTCCTTGCTTTGGAAAACCGATTTTCGAAAACCCTATCTGCATGTTTATCTCCTATATATTCGACAATAAAATGGGTAACCGTGNCTGAAGATAATGTCAATCTAGCAGGAATATTATCTTTCGGCTCTCTAACAACATGACTTACGGATGTGTTTATGTTTAATTGATTTTGGCTAAACTAATTTTTTAAAGGAACCCAGAATTGCAAGTAAACACCTACCTTGCCAAGCAGCTNTTATTAGCTTTTATGGTAGTTGTGATTTCACTTACTTGTGTGGTTTGGTTAAGTCAATCACTGCGCTTTATAGATCTGATCGTAAATAGAGGCTTACCGTTACCAACCTTTATCTACCTCACCGTCTTGCTANTGCCTACTTGGCTTTCTATTGTTATGCCCATAGCCATCTTTGCGAGTTCCCTTTATATCTACAATAGAATGCTTGTGGACCGAGAAATCGTGGTTCTCGTAGCTGCAGGTTTAAGCCCTTGGCGCCTATCGTTCCCTGTTGTAATTGTAGCTTTGGCAGTTACNGCTTTGTGCTACTCTATGACGCTTTATTTGATCCCCGTTTCNTATCAAGCTTTCAAAGAACTTCAATTTAAAATAAGACATAATTACACCGATATATTACTCCGCGAAGGAACTTTTAATGCTGTAGGCAAAGATATTACGGTTTATATTCGAGAGAGAAATTTAGAAGGAGAGTTATCTGGAATTATTATCAATGATGAACGAAATTCTACAGAAGGAGTTACGGTAATAGCCGAAAGCGGTGCACTCTTGGTCACAGAAAAAGGACCACAAGTCTTCATGCGGAATGGGAACAGGCAGTCTAGGAATACGGAAACTGGTCAAGTTGCATTGCTCTACTTCGACAGCTATACCGTAGACCTCGGGGGATTAAATTCAATTTCACAGCGGGCCTGGAAAGATCAAAACGAATTCTTTGTCCACGAACTACTTAACCCAAAAGCTATCGATGAAGACTCTAAAAAATATAAAAAATATATAGCAGAGGCACATTATAGAATTACGGCGCCACTTTTGGCTCTGGCACTGCCTCTATTGGGACTAGCTGTATTATTAAAGGGCGAGTTCTCAAGACGTGGGCAAACATTAAGAATTTGTCTTGCCGTTTTGGTTGCGGGAGTCGTAGAATTTGTGGTGCTTGGGAGTAAATACTTTGTAGGGCAAAACACTATGCTAATCCCAGTAATGTACGGGGCCGTCTTAGCTCCTTTGGCGATTGCCTCTATATTCCTTATTGCTTCTCCATCAACTGCTAACTTAAGACCGACGCGAGGGATATAAATATCTTCATATAGGTTTTTCTAGAGGTTATCATTTTGTTTTTTTCACCAACCTTGTTTACTTACTTTGCCAGACACTTTATCTCGTATGTCCTTAGTATTTTCCTAATTATTATGGCAATTATTTTTTTGTTGGATGTAGTAGAGTTTTTGCGGAGAGGCGCCTCCAAAGAAACTGTTTCAATGGCTCTAATTCTTGAAATGGCAATTCTCAAGGCACCTAGCATCGGTTATAAAATACTGCCATTTGCGGTTCTCTTTGGAAGCATGATGGCTTTTGCAAAAATTGTGAAAAGCAGCGAGTTGGTTGCCGCGCACGCTGCTGGGCTTACTATCTGGCAGATACTAATTCCTTCGATATCTGTCGTTCTAACAATTGGTGTATTATGGATAGCAGCAATAAACCCCATTTCCTCTGCTCTAACAGCTAAATTCGAATCTCTAGAAAATCGCGTTTTAAGGAACCAAAATAATGCTCTTAGCCTATCCCCTGGAGGTTTATGGATACGCGAAAAAAACCCTAATGGACACTCCGTGCTTCATGCTAGGGCAATCTCTAACGATGGAGCAACACTATCAAACGTGACGATTTTTATCTTCAAGAATGAAGATGAATTTAGTTCCAGAATTGATGCCAAGCATGCAAAACTTAAAACTGGCTTTTGGGAATTGAATGACACCGTTCTAATAACTGATGACGGCGTGCCGAAAAAAGTTGCATCTTCTAAACTCCTTACTCGACTCACAGTAGACAACATTCAAGACAGTTTTGCTTCACCAACTACGATGTCTTTTTGGGATCTACCCCAATTTATAAGTGTCCTAGAAAAGGCGGGCTTTTCCGCTGTACGACATCGGCTCCACTGGCATGCTCTTCTGGCTTCCCCGCTGCTTCTATGCGCAATGGTTTTAATAGCCGCTACATTTTCACTACGACTTTCAACTCGAACTGGTTCTAAAAAATGGATTCTAGCCGGTTTATTTTTTGGCTTCTTTTTATATTTTATGACAGATCTTGTATTTGCACTTGGTTTATCTGGTCGTATTCCAGAAGTGTTTGCTGCTTGGACACCTGTGATGGTAACAACGCTTATCGGTATCACGAGCTTGTTATACTTGGAAGATGCCTAAGTTATGGAACTAAAGCGGCATCGACCAACCACTCAGAAACTTCTATTGTATCTGGTTTTAATATTTTTCTTGATAACACTTCAGATAAACCAGTCTTTATTAGCAAACACTTTGGGCAACCAGCCAACCCTCGTGCAAGCTAACGAGATATCTTATTCGAAAGCGTCTGGGATAATAACCGCCAGCGGGAATGTGGAGTTATCTCAAAGCTCAAGAATGCTTTTAGCCGACAAGGTAATCTTCAGTCCCAGCAAAGATGAAGTAGTTGCTGAGGGAAACGTTATTTTGCTGGAACCTGACGGCGAAGTTCTTTTCTCCTCTAAGATGATTTTATCCAACGAGCTAAAGGATGGAATTATTAATGACTTTAGACTGCTGCTAAAGGACGGGTCTCGCTTTGCATCTAATACGGCAACGCGAGTAGACGGCACGCAAAACATAATGAAAGAAGCGATTTTTTCTCCTTGTCATCCTTGCGAAGAAGATCCTCATAAAGCACTTGTTTGGCAGATTAAGGCTAAACGAGTGATACATGATGAACGTGAAAAAAATATAGAATATGAGAACGCTGTTCTAGAGCTATTTGATTTTCCTATATTCTATATGCCGTACTTCATACACCCAGATCCTTCCGTTGAGCGCAGGTCCGGTTTTTTGATCCCAACTCTTGGGCACTCAGATGAGAAGGGTCTGATATATGGACAACCCTACTTTCACGTAATAGATCAAGCGCGTGATATAAAGATAGAGCCTGTTATCTATACTCGAGAAGGAATAATTTTAAAATCACACTACCGCCACGCGTTACCGCGTGGGAACCTAGACATAAGAACGACAACTGGAGCTTTAGCGAGCGGCTTTACAGCAACTAAAACTGATGATATTTCCCTCAAAGGTAGCGTTGACCTGTCAGCAAAATTTGCACTCGATAGAACTTGGCGCGCTAGTTTTGACCTGGAACAATCAAGCAATAGAAATTATCAACGCAAATTCGACTTAGACACCAAAGAAATACTTACTAGCAGGGCCCTTTTAGAGGGTTTCAGGTCACGCAATTACACTTCACTGAGCACCTATAAATTTCAAGGACTTCGATCTACAGATGATAGAAGAAAACAACCTTTTGTTTTTCCAGCACTAAATTATAATTTCATTGGTCAACCTAACACTTATGGTATTCGCCCAGAGATAGATTTAGCAATAACTTCTATTACCCGCGAACTAGGAGCTGATAGCAGAAAAGTTTCCCTCACCAGCGGGATACAAATGCCTTTCTATAGTAAATTAGGTGAAGTTTACACCTTACACACCTCACTTCAGACAGACCTTTCTTTTTCAAGTAACTTAGATAAACAAACAGGAAATAGTTCTAGCGTCGATTACACGGAATTTCGATTTGTCCCTCAAATAGGCCTCAATTGGCGGTATCCTCTTGTGCGCAACGCTCAAAATAGCGCACAAGTAATTGAACCGATTATAAATTTCGTGCTTGGCCCTAACGTGAAAAATTCTTCCAAAATTTCCAATGAAGACAGCCAAGCATTTGAATTTGACGATACAAATATTTTTGACCTTAATCGTTATGCAGGGACAGACCGGATAACGGGAGGCGCTCGTGTTGATTATGGAGTAAGAACGTCGATAACAGACTACAGGTTTTTACAGTCCGAGTTATTCCTTGCACAGAGCTACCAATTCGCGGGGAACTCTTCTTTTGATGACGCATCGGGGCTTGAAAATAAGCATTCGGACTTTGTGGGAAGATTTACTTATTTTTCAAATGATTTTCTTAGTTTCAACTACCGTTTCAGACTTGATAGAAGAAACTTTAGCCCAAACAGAAGTGAATTGGGGCTAAATTTATATCAAAAACACCACAATATGACTTTAGATTATAGTCTTATTGACAAGCAAACCGAGACTATAGAATTCGGCAATCGTGAACAGATGGACCTTCAAATAAATTCACAACTATTAGAAAAATGGTCATCCAGTCTGCAGCTTGTACAAGACTTCACTGACAATTCTAATAGAACTATAAAAGCATCTTTCGGCATTACATATACCGATGAATGCTTTACATTAGGTCTCCAATATCAAAGAGAAGACCTACATGATGAAGACTTAAAGCCTGAAGACAAAGTCTTGATGCTTATAAATTTTAAAGACTTAGGCTCTCTTTAAATATATTAAACTTTGCGTTTGAGTTTAGCTAAGCTAACTTATCTTTTAAATCACTACTTTTGTTTAGAAGTTAAATAAATGTCANTAACAACCAAAATATCCGCTTTTACTAAAGCTACTAAATTCTTCATATTTTTTATCTTTGTGGCGATAGTAAGCCACACCGGATTTGCAAAAAATGGTTTTAAGCAAGACGATGTTTCAAAAATACGGATTGCTGCTGTAGTAAATAGCAAAATAATTTCTACAAGGGATCTAAATGACCGGATCAAACTGCTTAATTTCATATCTAAANTCGACGCAAAAATAATAAATAGTGTTGATTTTCGAAAGCGAGTACTGGAGCAACTCGTAGATGAGGAATTAGAAGATCAAGAAATAAGAAGACTAGGTATTAAAGTCAGCCCGGAAGAAATAAATTCAGCAAAAAACATCATGGAAAAACAGCTTAGAATTCCAAAAGGTCAACTACTTAACTTTTTATCTGCTAATAGTTTGAGTAAAGTAGATGCAATCCGACAAATAAAGACAAGCTTAGGATGGACNCGAGTTGTTCAACTTCGCTACAAAAATCAATTAAAAACAAGTGATAAAGAAGTGAATGAAATAATCGATAAAATAAAAGGGGATATTGGAACCACTCAACTTCTTTTGTCGGAGATACTAATAAAAACTACAGATTTACGAACCAGNGAGAATGCTGAAAGATTAGCATCAAAACTTTACAAGGAAATTCGAAACGGCTCAGATTTTTNTGTTTTAGCACGGCGTTTTTCTGATTCAGGAAGTTCCGCTTCCAATGGCAGAATGGGTTGGATAGCCGCTGATCAACTCGAACCCATTTTTAAAATTCCACTAAAGTCGATTAAAACCGGCGAAGTCACTAAACCAATCAAAACCAACTATGGCTATCGCTTAATCAGACTAGAAGCTCGAAAGCANGTAACAGAATTTGATCCTCTGAAAACACGTGTTAGGCTTTTACAGATGTTTTTACCCTTTCAACNAAACAAAACGGCAACGCAAGTAAAAGCCCATTTATCANGGGTAAAAAACACATTAAGAAATGTGAATACATGCTCAAAGTTTAGAAAATCAATTGAGAAATTTCCGAATGCGGAATTACAAGAATTAGGCGAGTTTTTTATGGGAGAATTATCGGTAAATCTCAGAACAGTAGTAAATGATTTGAAAGTAGGTATTCCCTCTAAACCTATAAAAACTGAAAATGGTTTATCGATTATAAGCGTCTGTCATCGAGCCTTGCCCAGGAGCATTGTTCCCAGCCGTGAAGCAGTAGGACGAAAGCTTCAGGGCGATAAGTTAGAAAACTTGGCCAAAAAATACCTTTATGATCTCCGTCANGCCGCGTTTATTGAATTAAGAATATAAAAATATTCCATTTGGTTTATCAAGTTATAAAAGGTCATCCATGCAAGAAAAACCAATAGCTGTAACGCCAGGTGAACCTGCGGGAATAGGAACCGAGATCACTATTAAAGCGTGGAGAAATAGATCTTGTCCTCCTTTCTTCTTAATAGATGATGTAGAAAGAGTTTATAGTCGGGCCAAGGACGCAGAGCTTGAAGTACCAATTGAAGTAATCAAAACACCCTCGCAAACTCTGGATTGTTTCCACAACGCCCTTCCTATACTTCCTCACAANTTTCCNGTTCANTGCGAGGCAGGCAGACCAGTTGACGACAATGCTCAGTCNATTACCAAAGCAATAAAGATTGCTGTAGATTATGCAAGAGANGGGGTTGTTAGTGCACTTGTGACTAATCCTATTCAGAAAGAAATCCTAAAGAGGGCAAAATTCGAATACCCTGGTCACACCGAATTTTTAGCNGCTCTATGCGGGGAGAAGACAAAGCCAGTGATGCTGTTAGCATCAAATCAGCTGCTTGTGGTACCTGTTACCATACATGAACCACTAAGCAACGTTTCCAATATCCTAACTGAACAACTTCTTGTCCAAACTATTTTGATAGCAGAGCGGGCATTAAAAACCGATTTTTCCATAAATAAACCCCGANTNTGTNTCTCGGGCCTAAACCCTCATGCTGGAGAGAATGGTACTATCGGCTCCGAAGAGGAAAAAATTATAAAACCNGCTATAGAATCTCTAAAAANNAGGGGACTTCGAATTTTTGGGCCAGTCGCAGCGGATAGCATGTTCAGTGAAAACGCCCGANTGGAATATGATATTGCAATCTGTATGTATCATGATCAAGCTCTGATCCCTATCAAGACTCTGGATTTTTGGAATAGCGTCAACGTGACTATCGGGCTTCCTATCGTTCGCACATCCCCCGATCATGGAACAGCCCTCAAACTCGCCGGAACAGGTGAAGCAGATCCGAATAGTATGATTGCGGCTATAAAACTGGCTGGCAAAATTTATAAAAACAGATCGGTCAATGGGGATCCTGAATAATCTTATGAATGAATTCAGGAAAAAAATTCTGACCTTACCACCGCTTAATTCTATTGTTAAAGAACACCAACTTTTTCCACGCCGATCATTGGGTCAAAACTTCATATTCGATATTAACCTTACTCGCAAGATAGCTCGTGCTGCCAAACCTATCGATACCGGCACGGTAATAGAAATTGGAGCAGGGCCTGGTGGATTAACAAGGGCCCTTTTAATCGAAGGTGCATCTCGAGTAATAGCAGTAGAGAAAGACCGGCGGGCAGTACAAATTTTAAAAGAACTGGAAGAAATCGCAGGCCCTAGATTGGAAGTGATATGTGCGGATGCTTTGGAGTTATCACTGCATGAGCTAGCGGCACCACCACTGCAGATAGTGGCAAACCTACCCTTCAATATCGCGACTACTCTCATATTTAATTGGCTAGAAAGCACCCCACCCCCTTCAGCAATTACTATAATGATTCAAAAAGAGGTAGCTAACCGACTTTGCGCAATNCCTGGCACAAATACATATGGCAAACTGTCGGTAATGATAAAGTTNNTGGCTGAGACAAATTACTTATTNGANGTACCTCCGGATGCCTTTATACCCAAACCAAAGGTCACGAGCTCTATGGTNCAAATTTTACCAAGANAAAANCCGTTNTTTAANACTAATATACACACTTTAGAAAAAGTGCTCGCAACAGCTTTTAATCAANGAAGAAAAATGCTTAGAAATAGCTTTAGATTGTTTGGTGGCACCAAGTTGTTAGAAAGAGCGGGGATAGACCCTGAGGAACGACCCGAAAATCTCACATTAGAATCTTTCTGCGTATTGACCAAAATACTTTCGGAAACTAAGTGCTAATGTCCATCACGAAGTTGTTTGATAAAGTGTATTAAGCCTATCTGTCGCCCCCTTCTGAGTCTTTCCGAATGTAGAATTGATCTAACGCTGTTAACACTCTGAGACAGGTCACTATTAATAATTATGTAATCGTATTCGGGATAATGGCTTATTTCGTCCATAGCCTTAGCCATTCTTTTATCTACAATATGAGAAGGGTCCTGGGCCCGCTCTCGCAATCGGCGTTCTAATTCACGTGTAGAAGGCGGCAGGATAAATACCCTAATAAGGTCCGCTTCTAAATGTTCTCCTAACTGTTGTGTACCCTGCCAATCTATATCGAAAAGAACATCCTGACCAATCTCCAGGGCATTCTCTACTTGGTCTCTTGGGGTACCATAGTAGTAATCAAAAACCTTTGCGTATTCTAATAATGCTCCTTTTTTTATTAATTTATCAAATTGCACTCCATCTATGAAATTATAATCTACTCCATGCACCTCTCCCGGCCTTCGAGGTCGGGTAGTGGCGGAGATCGACATTTTTAAATTCTCCTCCTGAGATAATAATTCCCGACATATGCTTGTCTTGCCTGCGCCCGACGGAGATGAAAGGACTAGCATAAGACCACGACGATTTATTTTCGCCATTTTGATTTCAATTCCCCACGACATTTATCTAGATACATTAGAATTTATAAACAAGCTGCCATAAAAGTGCAGTTTCACCTAATAATACCCCACAAGCATCTTCTTTTAAACTTTTGACGCCCGATCCAAAACGGCCAACCATAAACCCCGATATTTAGCGCGCTTAAGAGAGATAAGCATTAGCTACGCGCTCTACCAAAACAGTGTTTTGTTAAATTACCGTTTAACAGAAGCAAAATTATTTTTCTTATCAAAAGTCGTTATCATGAAATTTAGTAATGTATATTTAATATTTCCTCTGAAATTCAAGGTCGTTTTTTAATTTTACGCCATCTTGCAACATACTTATTATGCTCTTTTAAAGTTTTAGAAAAAAAATGACCGCCTGTTCCATTAGCTACGAAATAAAAAAAGTTAGTATTAGCAGGCGTCAATGCAGCTATAATTGATGCTTTTCCTGGATTACAAATCGGTGTAGGCGGAAGGCCAGGTATTTTATAAGTATTATACCTGGTTTGCCTCTTGAGATCACGATACGTTAGGCGCTTCTTATTGCTTAGGCTTGGAACACCGTATCGAACAGTAGGATCTGATTGCAATTTCATTTTTTTATTTAATCTATTAATAAAGACGCTGGCAACAAGGCGTCTTTCGCTAGCTAGTCCTGTCTCTTTCTCTATAATAGAGGCAAGAATTATAGCCTCTTCTATCGACTTGAACGGTAAATTTAAATGCCGTTGCTCCCACTCTTTTTGAACAAACGCTGCCATTTCTTGTTGCATTCTTATGACGATGCTTTCGCGCGTATCACCAAAAATATATTTGTAAGTTTCAGGCAAAAGAGTGCCTTCCAGAGGACGATGTGATATTTTCCCTACAAGACCGTCTATAAGGTTTAACTTTTTAACGATTTGCAGAGAAGTTAAACCTTCAGGTATCGTAATTTTCCTTAGAACAATATCGCCCTTGAAAAGTAGTTCCAGGACGTCATCTTGACTTGAATGCGCCTTAATAAAATATTCTCCAGCATGAAGGGTTTTAGACTTGCCAGATAACTTGGCCGCTAACTTAAAAATTAACGGTTGATCTAGGATGCCTTTTTCAGTCAAAATTTCCGTTATTTCCGATAACCCAACACCCACTGGAATAATAATCGTACTATCAGACTTCATAGGACCTGATGAAAAATGCACGTCCCAAGACCATATGAAAAACCCGGACGCAACAAGAGTGATCAAACCAAGCCCGGAGAATGACAGCCTCACGGTTTAAAGTTTCCCGAAGCTATATTTTCTTGAACACCAACGAAGCATTTGTACCACCAAATCCAAAGGAGTTAGATAGAACAGCGTTAGTTTTCTTTTCTTGCGCCACATGAGGAACTAAATTGACTTTCTCACAACCTTCAGACGGGTTATCCAAATTTAAAGTAGGCGGGATTATATTATCGCGCATAGATAAAATTGAAAAAATGGCTTCAACACTTCCGGCGGCCCCGAGGAGGTGACCTATGGAAGATTTTGTTGATGACATAGATACTTGGCTTATTTCAGGCCCGAATAATCGTTGCACAGCATTCAATTCTATCATATCTCCCAGTGGGGTCGAGGTGCCATGAGCGTTTATATAGTCGATTTCCCCACAGGTCAGCTTAGATCGTTGCAGAGCATTTTTCATAGCTCTGTAGGCGCCGTCACCATCTTCTGCTGGAGCCGTTATATGGTGAGCATCTCCAGACAGTCCATACCCCACTAACTCTCCATAAATTTTCGCACCACGTCTTTTCGCATGTTCTAACTCCTCTACGACAACGATTCCTGCCCCTTCCCCCATAACAAAACCATCTCGGTCTTTATCCCACGGCCGAGAAGCACCGGCTGGCCTATCATTAAAGTTTGTGGACAACGCCCTAGCCGCTGCAAATCCAGCAACACCGAGCCGATTCACGGCCGCCTCAGCACCTCCAGCGACCATAACGTCCGCATCACCCAACATGATCAGTCGAGCAGCATCCCCAATCGCGTGTGCACCAGTTGAACAAGCTGTCACTACCGAGTGGTTCGGCCCCTTGAAGCCATATTTTATTGAGACATGACCAGAAACAAGGTTAATTAGAGCAGCAGGTATAAAAAACGGAGATATTCTGCGCGGACCAGCCTCCTTTAATTTTATACTATTATCATAAATCTGTTGCAAACCGCCAATTCCCGACCCAATTATGACGCCGGTTTTTATTCGATCTTCGTCACTCCCAGGAAGCCATCCGGAATCAGCGACCGCTTGAGAAGCGGCTACTAGGCCCAAAAGGATGAACCTGTCTATTTTTCGCTGCTCTTTAGGTTCTAACCATTCATCGGGTCTAAACGCTCCCTCAACACCGTCGAGTTCATTTATTGTACCCGCTATTTTCGCAGGCAAGTCATCGACATCAAAACTTTCTATTGGTTTTATACCAGAATCGCCTCGCAGCAGTTTGGTCCAGGACGCTTCTGCGTTAGCTCCAAGCGGAGTGACTAACCCTATTCCGGTGATAACTACACGTCTCAAAGTTCGCACCTACGACTAAATCATTTAAGCAAGAGCAGCTTCTATGACATCTTCCAGAATTAGGAAGCTTCTTCGATAAATGCTATTGCGTCTTTTACTGTCACAATTTTTTCGGCGGCATCATCCGGGATCTCAACGCCAAATTCCTCTTCGAATGCCATTACTAGCTCAACGTTATCAAGACTATCGGCTCCTAGATCATCTATAAAACTAGCGGTATCTGAAACTTTATCTGCCTCGACACCTAGGTGTTCAACAACTATGGCCTTCACTTTTTCGGCAACGTCACTCATTACAAATTTCCTCGGTTTACCAATTGAAAGAAAAATCAGAATTAAAATATCTGACTTTATTTTATAAATTCCACAGAAAGATTTCCACCTCTCTTGCGCAAAAAACATTATTTGCCCGGGGGAATAACATATTTACTC